>DATFJQ010000056.1:0-8102 GCA_035269125.1 Roseovarius sp. | reverse complement strand
GTTGCGCTTTTTGCCATTCGGGGCCAATCAGACGCCATGAAATACAGACGCGAAATTGACGGGCTACGCGCCGTTGCCGTTGTGCCGGTGATCCTGTTTCACGCCGGGCTTAGCCTGTTTGCGGGCGGCTATGTGGGCGTTGATGTTTTCTTTGTGATCTCCGGGTATCTGATCACCACCATCATCATTGCGGAACGTGATGAGGGGCGGTTTTCTATCCTGCGGTTTTATGAACGGCGCGCCCGGCGGATTTTGCCGGCGCTGTTTTTGGTCATGGCGCTGTGTGTTCCCTTTGCATGGATGTGGATGCCACCCGACGCATTCAACGATTTCCTGCGCAGCACGGCCTTTGCGGCGCTGTTCATCTCGAACGTACATTTTTGGGAAAATGTCGGTTACTTCGCCATCGACGCCGAATTGCGCCCGCTGCTCCACACTTGGAGCTTGGCCGTAGAAGAACAATACTATGTGTTCTTTCCGTTGCTTATGGCGCTTTTGGGCGTGTTTCGCCGCGCCAAGCACATCGTTGTGATTGGTCTGCTGGCGACCGCGTCGCTGGCACTCAGTGAATGGGGGTGGCGCAACTACCCCGATCAGAACTTTTTCTTCACGTTCTCCCGCATGTGGGAACTGTTTGCAGGCTCGATCTGCGCCTTCATCGTGTTCAAGCGGCCTGTGGCCCCGAATGGCCCGGCGGCGGCGCTTGGGTTGGGGATGGTGCTATATTCCGTTTTTTTCTACGACGGATCGGTGCCTTTTCCGTCGGTTTACGCCTTGATGCCGGTTGTCGGCACGTCGTTGGTCTTGCTGTTTGCGCAGCAGGGCACGCTTGTCGCCCGGGTGTTGTCGATGAAACTGCCCGTCGCAATCGGGTTGGTCAGCTATTCCGCCTATCTTTGGCATCAGCCGCTGTTTGCCTTTGCCCGCCTGCGCAGCCTGCACGAACCGGCCCTTTGGATCATGCTGTTGCTGGCCGTGCTGAGCTTTGGTCTGGCCGCGCTAAGCTGGCGCTATGTCGAGCAGCCGTTCCGCGCCGGACCGCGCAAATTGTTCGCCGGGCGTCCGGCGTTGTTCGGGGCCAGTCTGGCCGGTATCGCAGTTTTTGTCGCCTTTGGCTTGGGCGGTATGCAATTGGGGTGGGCGGATGCGCGGCTTGCGGGGCGGATGACGCCATTTTACCAGCAGATCATGGACAGCACCGCCGGTAGCGCCTTGTCTGGCGAATGCCTGTCAGCCACCGACGGCGATAAAAACGCCGCAAAATTCTGCACCGTGTTCAAGGGGCAGGCCGATGGCGAAACCGTGGCCGTTTTCGGTGACAGCCATGCGCAGGCGATCCTACCCGCATTTGAGCAGTATTCCAACGACACTGGTGTGCGCGTGGTCAAGGCGATCTCCGCAGGCTGTGCGCCGCTGATCGGCACCTATGTGCTGAACGGAAACTTTCCCTTGGGCACCTGTCATGATCTGGGGCAGGCACAGGCCCGTTTCGTGGCCGAAAACGATGTCTCAACCGTGGTTTTGGTCGCGCGGTGGTCGCTTTATACCATGGGCACTTACGGGCTTGAGGGGGACGGCTATCTTCTCAACGATCAGCCCGCGCGGCAAACCGGTGGCCGCGCCGCCGCGCGCGAAGTCTTTTCCAAATCCCTGCGCGATACGGCTGAATTTTACCAAGCGCAGGGTGTGCGGCTGATCATCCTTGAACAAGTGCCTCAGATGCTGGTCAAGCCCGAGGATGTCGTTCATGAGGCGATGATGCTGGGCCGGTCACCCGATGCGGCACTCGAACGCTTTGAGGGTGACGGGATCGAGGTTGCGGTGCATGACGGTCTGCAAGGCTTTGCACGCAGTGAGTTTGAAAAACTCGACGGCGTCGAAGTGGCCTCGGTGGCCGAGGCCTTTCGCGACGGAGAACGCTATCGCTGGTTCATCAACGGGCGCTCGGCCTATACCGATCTTGATCATGTGTCGGTCTATGGCGCGCGCCTGTTGCAGCCTTTGATGGCGCGCATCCTGTCGAGCGAATAATCAGTCGTCCGGCGCGATCACTCCAAGGCCCCGCAGATAAATTCCGATCCCGCTTTCCAGCAAATCCTCGGGCACGAAAGATGATGCGGTGCCCGGAGAGTTGCGCGCGAACAGTTCCACCACGCCATGCGACAGCGCCCAGATATGGGCGCTGAATACAGCGGCGGAGGGGCGTTTTTCAGCTGGAATCTGTTGACACAGAGTGTCCGCCGCACGCTCCAGAATGGCACGCGCCCGCGCCGCTTCTTGTGCCAGTTGGGGCGTGCGGTTGATCGAGATACCGCTTTCGAACATGGCGATGTAGTGACCGGGATATTGCCGTGCAAAGGCCAGATAGGCGCGCCCTGTCGCTTCGAAACTGGCAAGGGCCGACGGCTGACCGTCTGCAAAAGCCGCCTCCATGAGATCTGCGAAGATCGCATAGCCTTGCCGGGACGCTTCGGCGATCAGATCGTCGCGCCCTGCAAAATGCCGGTAGACCGCAGCCGGGGTCACGCCGGCCTGTTTGGCGGCCTCAGACAAGGTAAAGCCTGTCGGGCCTTTGGCCTCGATCAGCCGCAGGGCGGCATCGACAAGGGCTTGGCGCAAATTGCCGTGATGATACCCGCGTTTAGGCATCCCAGATTTCTGGCCCGCCACACACGGCCGTATCAGGTTGCCCCACGGCCTTGGGATCTTTTCGATCATAGTCGATATGGGTCAAAACGTGGCGCAGGGCAGCAATCCGGGCGCGGCGTTTGTCGTCCGAGCGGATGATCGTCCACGGCGCATGAGATGTGTGCGACCGCTCAAGCGTTTCGGAAATTGCCGCCGTGTAGTCATCCCATTTATACAGGCCTTCAACGTCAATTCGGCTGAGTTTCCATTGCTTTAAAGGGCTTTCTTCACGTTTCAGAAATCGGCGCAACTGTTCGGCGCGCCCGACATTCAGCCAGAATTTGAACAGGTGAATGCCTTCATCCACCAACATTCTTTCAAAGTCTGGCGTTTGCGCAAAGAAATGTTCGCGCTGATCATCGGTGCAAAAGCCGAACACCTTTTCGACAACGCCGCGATTGTACCAACTGCGATCATAGAACACGATCTCGCCACCGGCGGGCAAATGATCAATATAGCGCTGGAAATACCATTGCGTGGATTCTGTATCCGATGGCTTGGACAGCGCCACAACCCGTGCGCCGCGCGGATTGAGATATTCGCGGAACCGCTTGATTGTGCCGCCTTTTCCCGCCGCGTCACGGCCTTCGAATACGATGGCAATGCGCGCGCCGCTTTGCTTGGCCCATGCTTGCAACTTGACCAGTTCGATTTGCAGGGCTTCCAGCTCTTTTTGGTAGTGTTTGCGCGGCAGCCTTTCGGAATGCGGATAAGACCCGTCAAGAATATCGCCTTTTTCGGCGCGCTTGATCGCATTGCGGATGTCACTGGGCGCGTCGTCTTGAAAAAACGTGCTGATCGCACCGTCGAATGGCAGCTGCATGGGCCTCTCCTTTTTCGGGCAACTATGGCGGCTTAGGGCGCGGGGTGCAATCCGGCGCGCTGTGCGGCACGGTCAATCGCATCGACAACAGGGTCTTGGGCCACGTGCTGCGGCATATGGCCGATGCCGGGCAGGCGGGTCAGATTGGCACCGGCCGCTTGATCTGACAGCGGTTCAGCGTGGATGGACAGGCCGACGGTGGTGTCGGCTGTGCCGTGGACGATTTCCACGGGAATATCCAAACTGTCATAGGCCCCATGCAGCGCCGTGATTTCGGACAAAAGGTTGGCCCGTTGCAAGGCGTTGGACCGTAAAGACTGTCGCCGCAAGGTCAGCGGTGCCCCCACATGCGAAATATAGCCTTTGGGCACGGTGTTGGGGTCAAAAATACTGGCGACTTCGCGCTCGACCCGGTCGTCGGACACAAAAGCCGTCAGAAAGGGAATGAGCAATGGGCCAGCCACCGGGTGCGACAGAACCTTGTAATAGGTCGACAGCGGACTGTCCCAAGGTTTCGCCGGGGCTGACAGGGGCACCAAAGCCGCGATATGATTGGGCCGATGTACCGCCCACGCCAATGCAACTGCACCGCCATAGGAATGCCCCAGAACAACCGGCTTTTCGATGCCTAGTTGGCGGGCAGCGTCCGACAGCAATTCGGCCTGCTGGCGGATGGTGGCGCCGCTTTGATTGATCCGGTCCGTGTAGCCAAGGCCGGGCCGGTCGAACACGGTCACGCGGTAGCGGTCGGCCAAACGCGGTGCAAGGCTGTGGGTCATGTCGCGCAGATTTCCACTGGCCCCGTGGATCAACACCACATCAGGGCCGTCGCCCATGGTTAGCGCATGCACGCGGTGGCCGTCCACCTGCACGAACTGACCTTGCGGGGGAAAGGCCGCCTCGGCTCGCGCTTCGTGCAGGCGGGCGCGATGTTGGGTGTAGGCCCACAGCGCGGCCAACGTCACCAATGTGGCAAGGATGATCTTAATCGCCAATGGCATGCAGATCGAACGGCGTTGTTTGGTAGATTTGGTTGATCCAGTTGCCATAAAGCAGATGCGCGTGGCTGCGCCAACGGTTCTGCGGCGGGCGTGTTGGGTCATCCTCGGGGTAGTAGTTACAGGGCACGTTGATCGACGTGCCGCTGGCCACGTCGCGATCATATTCCTGCTTCAGCGTATCGCTGTCATATTCCAGATGGTTAAAGATATAAAGCGCGCGATGCGCCGGATCTTCGACCAGACAGGGCCCCACCTCATCGCTGTGCAACAGGATATTCAGGCCCGGCACGGCCTCGATCTCGGATTTTCGCATTTCCGTCCAGCGGCTGACCGGGATCACGCAATCATCGGAAAACCCGCGTAAGTAGGGCGATGCAGGCGCCATATTGCGATGGCGAAAGCACCCAAAAGCTTTGTGATCCAGCATATGTTTTTGCACGCCATGGAAATGGTTGATCATAGCCATGCCGCCCCAGCAAACCCCAAAGGTGGAATGCACATGGCTTTGGGTCCAGTCAAAGACCTGCTGCAATTCATCCCAATAGGTCACGTCGGAAAAATCCAGATGCTCAATCGGCGCGCCGGTGATGATCAATCCGTCGAACCGTTCACCGCTGGCGGCCACCTGCGAGAACGGGCGGTAAAAGCTGCGCATGTGATCGGCGGCGGTATTCTTTGTTTGATGCTCACTCATGCGGATCAGGCTGAATTCGATCTGCAAGGGCGTGGCCCCGATCAGGCGGGCAAATTGGTTTTCCGTCTGGATCTTCTTGGGCATCAGGTTCAGCAACCCGATACGCAGCGGGCGGATGTCCTGACGCGCGGCCTGATCTTCATCCATCACCATCACACCCTCGCGCGTCAGCACGTCATAGGCGGGCAGTTTTGAGGGGATCATTATAGGCATTGGCGCGGGTGTCCTTGGCGGGTCAAAGGGACGTAACTTGTTCGCCGCGCCGCTCAAGGGCGGTGGCGATCAGGGTGGTAAAATTCTCGGCATCCTGCACGGCGGCGATTTCATCGGCGGTGACGGTCACGCCCCATTTCGCCATCGCCTCATAGCGCGGCTGCCGATGCGCAAGGGCGCGGGCATAGGTCCAGCGGATAAAGGAATCTGGATCAACTTTGTCCGCCTCTGCATTGTTTTCTTTTAGATATTCCGCCCACGCCTCGCTTAGGAATTCGGGTTGGTAGGCCATCGGTTTCGGCGCGCGGTCAAAGCGGCGGATCAATTCGCGCGTATGCGCCTCAGAGCCCTGGATATAGACCATCAGGCACTGCTGGCTCAGCTCGGTCAGAAGCGGATCATTTGGATCATCGCCATCGACCCATTCACAAATGGACCCGCCGGTATCGCAGATGAAATGCGGGTATCCATAAAGCCTGCGGGCACGCGCAATGAAATGCGCCGTGTCCATCAACGCTGCAATCTCGGCTTGGCGAAATTGTTCCTGACGGGCGCGGTATTCGGCGATCGGCAGGCCACCTTTGGCGGGGTCGCCCGGTTTGCCCAGATAGGTCGAAACAGGGGTCAGGTTATCGAAGGTGATGTTCGACCCGATATAGATCGAATCCGACAGCAGCAGATCACGCAGGAACGGCATCTGCATCGCATGCGCCTTGGCGTTATCGACAATCAACTCGCCCATGTAGCGTGTGCCAATGCGGTAATCTATGGAATAGTGAAACCAGTCGCCCGAGGCCCGCAGCATGTTCGACACATGCGTTTTGCCAAGGCCGGACATGCCATAAAACAGAATGTGTTTTTCCGGCGCGCTGCGCCAGTCCTGTGCCGAATTATAGATCATCGCCAGCCCCTTGTTGCCTAATGTTGGTAGCCAGAGGCGCAGGGCAGGTCAATCGAAAGCCGCGCAACGGAAAGCCCCGCCCGATGGATCGGATGGGGCCAGCTTGCATTCATGGCGGCGGCGCTTAGTAGTGCCACCCTACCTTGACGCCGAAACCGACGGCGCTGTTGTCTTTGAACTGTGTCGAGGCCAGAACAGGCGGCGGGCCAGGGGCGATTGGCACCTGTGTCGTCGCATTGCCAAGCCACGTGTAGTTCACCCCAGTTGAAATCGAAATGTTGTCGTTCTTGTAACGCGCGCCCAGGGTGACGCCAAACTTGCCGCTGGTCGGGCCGAGGTTTGAAATCGGGGTGTTGGAATCGCCGTCCTCATAGCTCATCGACAGTGAGGCCGACCAAGTTTCGCTCAGGCGGCGGCCCACACCCAATGAATAGGTGGTGGTATCGTCTTGATACGACAGGAACGCGTTGCCTGTCGCTTGACGGTAGAGCGAGGGATCAATGCTGAAGTCGGACCAGTCCACCCACCGGACCCCACCGAACACCAATGTGTCCTTGGCAACGCCGGTCTGGAAGCTGAGGTTCACCGATTGCGGTGTTTCAATTTCTGTCGTGGTGTAGCGGGTGACAGGCACGAATACCCCCGGCGCGACGGGCAGCGTTGCGGCTTCGGTCGTCCGATGCTTGGTCTTGATCGCTGAGTGATAAGTCAAGGCAACGCGCAGGGCGATATCCGGCCGTTCATACGAGAAACCGGCCAAATAGCCTGTTCCGGTATCATCCTGCCCGTTGACCGAGTAGCCGCCCACAACGGGGATGCCCGCCGTGGCGCTGACCCGTTGGACGCGCAGGCCGCCATGCATGCCAAACCCGTTATCCATACGGTAGCGCAATATCCCTGTCAGGGCGGTGGACTTGAATTCTGCCTGCGATCCGGTGACCGGATAAAGCGCCGGGTCATAGGTGACATCCGCGCCAAAGGGCTGATCCAGAATGATGGCGTAGCTCAGATTTTCGTTAATCTGATGCTTCATCGCTGCGCCAAAGGTCCAATAGGTGTTGGACATGTTGTTCGAGCCAAGCACACCCGCAGGCGTCGCCACGGTGCCCGACACATTCGGTGCAACAGAGCCGAAACTGATTTCGGCATAGTTACCGTCTTGAAACAAAACGTCGATAGATTGGCCAGACCGGTCGATGCCGCCCGCCTGTGCCGCACCCGCAGCCGTCATAGCGGCTACAGCGGCAAATGCTGTCTTCTTCATACCTGTCTCCTCCTCAGATCGTTATCACCCTACCGGGCAGCGGGCATCGGTCAATCTTTGACGCTACGTCAGTTACGTAACGGAAAAAACGGGTGTTCCTGCTGCCACACTCTCAGCGTGTGCGCGCCACGGCCGAGCGACCTTTGCGGGTTTCAGACCACAAATTCAGGTAGTTTGCCCCAAAGATGATCGCCGCACCAAAGATCACGAAAATATCCACCGGCTCATCGTAGACCAAAAGGCCAATCACCGCGATTAATGGCAAGCGGGTAAAATCAACCGGGCTGACCAATGTGGCGGGCGCAATCGACAGGGCCGTCGTCAGGCAGAAATGCGCCATCAAACCCCCGCAGGCAATCACCCCAAGCCACGGTAGCGAGGTGGCAGAGGGCAGGGCGATGTCACCATCCAGCCCGGCACAAATCAGGCCAAATATACTTTGGCTGAGGGTCATCCAGAATAGGATGCAGGTCAGGGTTTCGGTGCGCGTCAGGCGCTTTGTGAACATGATCGACCCG
>DATFJQ010000055.1:0-17118 GCA_035269125.1 Roseovarius sp. | reverse complement strand
GGCAAGGCCACGAGTGCGGCTCCCATCGTGCCCAAGAAGGCCATCAGGATCGTCTCGAAAATGGCCCAGATCACGTCTTTGTGGCGCCACATGGCGTTGTTCCAGAAATCATGAACCATCGCGGCAAAATTGCCCTTGTCGGCCACCAGTTGGTCACCCGACACGGCCAACGCGGCCAGTTCGCCAAGGCTTTTGCCGTAGAACGGGCTGTCGAGGGTGAACCAGAACAGTTCCCATCCGAAGGAATAGTTGTAGACCTCGGTGCGCGCACGGGTGACCGTGGCGCGCCCGCCTTGCCCGGTGATGTTAACGCGCGCGCCACTGGCGCTGATCCAATCGGGTGTCTGGCCGTCTGGCGTTTCCAGAATGATATCGCGCCCGTCGACTGTGACGGTGATCGTGCCGTAGTCAGGCACCGTATACCGCAGGGTCGAGCCTTCGATCTCGGCGCTTTCACCGGCCTTGAGTGCGATGTTGACAGCATCCTCGCCCATCGGAGTGACGAAATCGGGGATCATCCCCTCGGGATAGGTGCCCTTGCTCTCGCCCTCGATGGCAAAGACCAGCCCGCCGTTGCGGTTGTCGTGGGTGACATGGGTTTTATAGCTGTAGCTGTCGGCGATCAGGATCTTGGCGTTGTCCATGCGTGCGCGCTCGGCCAAGCCGGGAATGTCGAAGGCAAAGAACAGGTAGACGAAATAGCCCAGCAGCATGATGGGCGTGAGGATCGCCACCAGCCGCTTGCGCGCCACAAGCGCGGTTGCAGTCTGTTTGAGGTCGGTGGCCCCGGTCATGTCGGCGGTTGCGGTCATGTGTCAGGCCTTTCCGATAAGTTTGTTGCGATAGTGGCTGGACAGCTGGTCAAAGAACACGATGGTCAAGAACAGCAGAATGAAGATTGCCGCGACCTCGTCATAGCGGCCCTGACCCCAGCTGAACGCGTTTTTGAGGTCATAACCGATCCCGCCCGAGCCGACGAAGCCAAGGATTGCAGAGGCGCGGATGTTGATCTCAAACCGCAACAGCGCATAGCTCAGCCAGTTCGGAGCGACTTGTGGGACAACACCCAGAAGCATCCGCTGGCTCCAGCTTGCGCCGACCGATTCAAGGCCCTCAAGCGGCTTCAGGCTGGCATTCTCGTTGACCTCGGAAAACAGTTTGCCAAGCGCGCCGGCGGTGTGCAGCGCGATGGCGATCATCGCGGGAACCGGTCCGCCGCCAAGGATGAAGATCAAGACAAGCGCGACAACGATTTCGGGGATCGCGCGCAGGATGTCCATCAGGCGGCGAAAGGGTGCGATCAGCCGCGGAAACCGGGCCAGACCGCGCGTGGACAGCAATGACAGCACGATGGCCATGAGGCCACCGATCAGCGTGGCGGCAGCGGCGATGTTGATCGTCTCGATCATCGAAGGCAGGAATTTCCACATCAGCGCGGGGATGAGTGCGGCCTTTTCGCTCGCCTCCTTTACCACTTCGCCGGGAAACTTGAAGATATTCAGGATGCCGTCCCAGAACCCGCCGGCGTTGCGGCTGTCGGCCAGCATGAAACCCGATACCATCAGGGCAATGAAAACAATCAGGATGATCCCGCCATACATGCGCTTGGTTCGGGCCATGGCCATGTAGGCGTCTTGGATGTCTGTCGTGCCCTTGGCGCCGACGGATTGGCCCAACGTGCTGTCGGTCATGCGGCTTTGCTTTCTTTTGGGTGTCTGGGAAAAGAGCAGGCCGGCCCCGGATGGGACCGGCCTTAGAATGCGCCTTGTGGCTTACATCTTGGACTTGCGCGCCTCGATGATCGAGATGTAGGCGTCGTGGTTGATCGGCATCATGCCCAGGGCTTCGCCGGCCATGAAGTTATAGGCGCAATCGGCATCCATATAAGGCAGCGACGCCATCAGGCCGACCATGTCCAGCTTGACGCGCTCGGGCAGGTCCGTGCGCAAAACGATCGGACCTTCCGGGATCGGCTTGGATTTCCAGATCTGGACCAGCTCGTTCATGTCGACCAGACCGGCATCCGAGGCCTTGCGTAGCGCGCCCGAGTTGTAGCCGTCTTCCCATGCGCCAAGGCCGTCGGCCCAAGTCACGCCGCCGTCAACGTCGCCGTTCGAGACTGCAACAATGGTCTGCTCGTGACCGCCGGTGAATGTCACTTCGCCGAAAAAGTCGCCGGAGTCCATCGACGCGCCAGTTTCTACGGGGATTTCGATGGAGGGGATCAGGTAGCCCGAGGTGGAGTTCGGATCGCCGAAGCCGAAGGCCTTGCCCTGCATGTCCTCAAGCGAGGTGATGCCGCTGTCTTTGCGGGCGAAGCCGATGGAATGATACCCATAGGAGCCGTCGACATTGACCTTGACCAGAACCGGCTCGACCGCGCCGGGATCGGTCAGGTGGGTCTTGGCATAGGCCGATGCACCCAGCCACGCCATGTCGATCGACCCGCCCAGCAGGCCTTGGATCACGCCGTCGTAATCGGCCGGGGTAAAGACCTTTGTGGGTACGCCAAGCAACTCTTCGGTATGGGCGCGGAAGCATTCATTCGAGGTCATGCGGTCTTGGGCGTTTTCGCCGCCAAGAATACCGATGCGGAATTCCTCGATCTGGTCCTGTGCCAGCGCGGGGCTGACAAGGGCGGTTGTGGCCACGATGGCGGCAAACAATTTGGTCATGGTGTCTCTCCGATTGGGTTGTCTTGGGTTGTTGTGGAGTGTCGGCCCGCGCGCCCCGGCGGGCCAAGGGCCGTCAGACCGCGGCTTCGGCCTTGCGCAACGCTTGCAAGGTGCCCCGGTCCAGCGTTTCGATTGAGGTTGATGTGCTTTCCTCAGAAAAGCTCGCGTCGGCCCCGTAAATGTCGCGGGCCACGCCGGTTGTCAGTTGTTCGGGGGTGCCATCGAACACGATACGCCCGTCGCGCATCCCGATCACGCGGTCGCAATAGCGGCGCGCGGTATCCAGCGTGTGCAGGTTGGCGATGACCATGCGGCCATCTTCCTCGTGGATGCGGCGCAGAGATTCCATGACGATTTGTGCGTTCATCGGGTCAAGCGACGCGATGGGCTCGTCCGCCAGGATCATGTCGGGATCTTGCATCAAGGCACGGGCAATGGCCACGCGTTGTTGCTGGCCGCCGGACAAAGATTGCGCACGCTTGGGCGCTTCGCTGGCGATGCCCAGACGGTCCAAAATCTCGATGGCTTTGTGGATGTCGCTGGTTGGATACAGATTGAACATCGTCGCCAAGGTCGAGCGGCTGTTCAGCGTGCCGTGTAGCACGTTCGACACCACGTCCATGCGCGGCACCAAGTTGAACTGTTGAAAGATCATCGCACAGCGCGATTGCCATTCACGGCGCGCCGCACCCCTGAGCGTGGTGATTTCCGCGCCTTCGAAGGTAATGCTGCCTTCGCTGGCGTCGCTTAGCCGGTTCAGCATCCGCAACAGGGTGGATTTGCCCGCACCCGAGCGCCCGATGATGCCGATCATCGCGGGTTTTTCGACTTTGAAAGTGGCATTGTCCACGGCGCTTTTGTCGCCAAAGCGCTTGGTAAGTGACGTGATGTGCAGCATAGTGAAGCCCCCGCTTTTCGTCGTCGTGCTAAGCGGGGGCTATGTCAGCTGCGTGACTGTTCGGATTCAGTTTGGTGACAAACCTGTCAAGGTTTTATGACAGACCCGCCCTTGGCAGCGCTTGTGAGGGCCGCGCGCCCGAAGATCAAAATGCGGCTTCCATCTGCTCGGGCTCGGCCTTGAGCGAGGCACGCAAGCGTTCCAGCCCACGTTCGCGCAACTGCCGCACCCGTTCGCGCGAAATGCCGTGTATCTCGCCCAGTTGGTGCAGTGTCATCGGTGGATCCTGCACAACGGTCGCGATGACGATCTCGCGCTCGCGGTCGGGCAGTCGCCCGAAATGACGGCTGACCGTGCGGCGGAATACATCCAGATCGTGGCGCGTCGCGACATCGTGTTCAACGTCGCAGTCAGGATCGGGCAGCAGGTTGATGATATCGTCGCCCTCTTCCTCCGAGGCCGGGCGGTTAAGCGAACTGTCAGCGCCACTGAACTGCTGGCGCATCGCGTTCAAGTCGGCGGCTTTGACGCCCAGCTTGTCCGCGATCCGCTGCTCACGGTCGGCGGCGGTTTCGCCGGGTATGGCCTCAAGCGTGTCCTCGATCCGGGCCAGATTGAAGAACGCCTTGCGCGCCTTGGCCGAACGCCCGCGCTTGACCAGTGACCAATTGCTCATACGGTAATCTTGCAACTCGGCGCGCACCCACCATGCGGCATAGGTCGAAAAGCGAAAGCCGCGTTCAGGGTCAAACCCGTCAGCCGCTTTCAGCAGGCCGATGTAGGCGTGCTGCAAAAGATCAGGATCATCCTGAAGGCTACGGGTTTTGGTAAAGCGCCGGGCAATGGACATGACCAGAGGATGATAGGCCGTCACCAAGCGGTTGCGCGCGGCCACATCGCCGGTGTCGCGCCAAGCGCGCGCAAGGGTCAATTCCTCTTCCGCAGACAGAAAGCCTTCGCGTTTGCCATAGCCTTGCCGCGTCGGAGCGCTGGGGATGTATGGAATATTCATTGCCTTAGCTCATTCATTTAGTTTCGAAGCGAAACCATATCTGGGATTCTCCGCTTGTCAAATTGATTTTGAATCGCTACCAATCGGGCATGGCGTCACTTGAAACCTTTCCACCGAACCTGATCGACAGCGCAGAGCAGTTGGCGGAAATGCTGGTGCATATCGGTCGGACCGCCCGCGGAGAAGAGGCGGGCGCCAACCTGACCGCCGCGCAATGGGCGGCGCTGCGGTTTTTCGCACGCGCCAATCGGACCTCCAGAACACCGTCGGCCTTTGCCAGTTTTCAGGCCACGACGCGGGGCACCGCGTCGCAAACCATCAAAACGCTTGAAGGTAAGGGGCTGCTTCAGCGGCAACGCTCGGATATTGACGGGCGCAGTGTGCAATTCGAACTGACGCAAAGCGGCTGTGATCTGCTGGACCAAGACCCGTTGCGCCATTTGATCACTGCCTTGGGTGGTCTGAACGAGGACGACAGCGCAACGCTGCAACGCGTATTGCCAGCCCTTGCCGCTGATCTGGCCGCACAGCGTGGATGCAGAGCCTTTGGAACATGTGGCGATTGCGGCCATTACGAGGACCGCCCCTGCGGTGGCTATTGCGCCTGCGCCGCTTTGGAGTTGACGCCGGAAGAACTCGGGCAGCTTTGTGCAAGTTACGCCCCAAAGCAGCGCCCCGATCAGGGGGCGGTGCAGGACATGGGCCCGCCAGACAATCAGGATTGAAACGATGACAGATACAGACCAGACCGGGTCAAACTCGCCCTTGGCGGGACTCGGGCGCATGATCGCCGTCAGCAGTGGCAAGGGCGGCGTCGGAAAATCGACGCTGACCGCAAACCTTGCACTGGCTTTGGCGGGGCAGGGGTTGCGCGTTGGCGTGGTGGATGCCGACCTTTATGGGCCTTCCATTCCCGGTATGCTGGGGATTCCGGGGGATCAGCCGCCCGCGATGTCGCCCGCGAAAAAGGTGATCCCGGCGCAGGCGCATGGGGTCAAGGTGATTTCGATGGCCATGCTGTCAGGCGATGACAAGCCCGCCATTTTGCGTGGCCCGATGGTGACGAAATACCTGCAGATGTTCATCACGCAGGTCGATTGGGGCACGCTGGATGTGCTGTTGCTGGATCTGCCGCCGGGCACCGGCGACATTCAGTTGACGCTGGCGCAGGCCTTTCCGCTAAGCGGGGCGGTGGTGGTCAGTACACCGCAGGATGTCAGCCTCAAAATCGTGCGCCGTGGCCTAAGGATGCTGGAGCAAGTCAATGTGCCGATCCTTGGCGTTGTCGAAAACATGAGCGGTTTTACCTGCCCATCCTGCGGCGAGGTCACGCATATTTTCCACCAAGGCGGCGGCCAGAAGATTGCCGATAGCCTGAATGTGCCATTTCTGGGCAGTATCCCGCTGGACCCGGCAGTTGTGGACGGCGGCGATGTGGGCCGCCCGCTGATCCTTGATGCGCCCGACAGCCCGGCCGCGCAAGCCTACCGCGCTGTTGCGGCAGCGCTTGGCGGCAAGGATCAGGATGGGCCGGGGCTGGCCGTGCCGTTTGACTGGCAGGTGGCCCAAGGCACCGGCCAACCGGCAGGTGCTGCGCCAACCGAAAGCGGCGACCCCGAAAAGCCCGTCGCACTGGACTATGACACCGATGGCTTGCATATCCGCTGGCAGGATGGTGGCGAACAGGTGATCGACCCGCGTGATCTGCGTCTGGCCTGTCAATGTGCAGCCTGCCGCGATGAAATGTCGGGCCAGCGTATACTGGACCCGGCCAGCGTGGCGCTGGATATTCAGCCCACACGCATTTGGAGCGTCGGGAATTACGCCATTGGTGTGGCGTTCAGCGATGGCCACAGCTCGGGTATCTACACCTTTCCGGCCTTGCGCGCGATGAAACAGGTCGAGGCCGAAGATGTCTGAGTCTGATACCCGCCGCCGCATTCGCGCCATGGCGTCGGCGCATGATCCGGCGACCATGCGTTTCGTGCTGGATGCGCCTGTTCAGCCGGGCCAGTCCGCGCATTGGACGGCGCCGCAGCCGGATGTCCCCTTGGCGGCGGAACTGTTCGCTGTGCCGGGGGTGCGGGCGGTGCATGTGGCCGAGGCCACGATTACCGTCACGCGCGACGCCTCAAGCGATTGGGCACAGCTTAAGCCGCAGGTGGCAGCCGCGATCCGCGCCGCGCTGGACAGTTCAACTGCGCCGTTGGGTCAGTCGCAAGAGGAAGACGCCGATAGCGATGCCGCGCTATTGGCCAAGGTGACGGATCTGTTGGACCGTCAGGCCAACCCGGCGATTGCCGCCCATGGTGGACATGTCAGCGCCGAAAAGGTCAGCGATGGTGTGGTCTACCTGCGGATGTCCGGGGGCTGTCAGGGCTGCGCGGCCTCGGCGGCCACCTTGCGCGATGGCATTGAAACCATGCTGCGCGCGGCCTTGCCCGAGCTGCGCGATATCGTGGACGTGACCGATCACACCGCCGGGACAAACCCCTACTACAGCCAGACACCGGGCGACAGCCCGGCCCTGACCCGCCCCGTCCCACCCGAAGCGCTGGATTGGAGCGATGGGGATTTGCGGATCGACCCTGACTATCTGGCCCGCCGTCTGGGGCTGGCGACGCATGTTCTGGTGGCGGGGTTGGAGAATGGCGATATCACGCGCGACGTAGAAACGCGCGACGGCCCCGAAGGTGAGATCACCCGCCTGACCATCCGCAGCCCGCAGCGCGCGTGGGCGGCTGATATCCGCGCCGATGGCTCTGTGATCGAGGTACCGCCGGCCCGCAAGCCAGCCAAACCCGCCAGCAAACCCGAGTTGAAAGACCGGGTGCGCGCCCATCTGGCGGGTTTGCCCGATGACGCCGTGCCGATTGCCTATGGAAAACTGGCCCGCGCGCTGGGCCTGTATCTGCCCGGATCGGTGGGCCGCGTCACCGCCGCGCTGGAAGACACGATGCGCGAAGATGCCGCCGCAGGACGCCCGATGATTGCCGCGCTGGCCTGCGCGCGTGGGGGGGATCTGCCGGGCCGGGGCTTTTTCGATCTGGCCGCGCAGCTTGGGGTGCCGGTTACACAAGACAGCACCGCGATTGCGGCGTATCGGGCGCAGGTCATGGCGGCGCATCAGGGGCAGGCCGCCTGACAAGCATCTGCTTGACCTCACCCGCACCTTGCAAGAACGTGGCGGCAAATTCCTGCAAGGCAATGAGGTTCGCATGACATCCCAGCCGATTGACACCCAATCACTTGACCGTCTGGCCGAGGTGGCCGTGCGCGTGGGGCTGAACCTGCAAGAGGGTCAGGATCTGGTGCTGACCGCGCCGGTTGCGGCGCTGCCACTGGTGCGGCCCATCGTGGCGGCGGCCTATCGGGCCGGGGCTGGTCTGGTGACGCCGATCCTTGGTGATGAACAGCTGCAACTGGCGCGCTATGAAAACGCCCGCGACGACAGTTTTGATCGCGCGCCAGAGTGGCTCTATCAGGGTATGGCGCAGGCGTTCGAAGGTGGGGCGGCCCGCATGGCGATTGTCGGCGATGACCCGATGCTGCTGGCCCAGCAAGACCCCGAAAAAGTATCGCGCGCGGGCAAGGCCAATGCCATGGCCTATAAGCCGGCGCTGGATCATATCGCGAATTTCCACATCAACTGGTCGATTGTCAGCTATCCCAGCTTGTCTTGGGCACGGCGCATGTTTCCGGACCTTGGTGACGATGCTGCGGTGGCCAAGCTGGCCGATGCGATCTTTGCCGCCTCGCGCGTGACAGGCGACGCTCCGGTGGCCGAATGGCAGGCCCATAACGCCACGCTGCGTGCCCGCACCCAATGGCTGAACGCGCAACGCTTTGCCGCGCTGCATTTCACCGGGCCGGGCGCCGACCTGACCGTTGGGCTGGCCGATGGGCATGAATGGCAAGGCGGGGCCTCAGAGGCGGGCAACGGGGTGATCTGTAATCCCAATATTCCCACAGAAGAGGTGTTTACCACGCCCCATGCCCACAAGGTCGAAGGCCATGTGCGCGCCACCAAACCGCTATCGCATCAGGGCAGCTTGATCGAAGATATCGAGGTGCGTTTTGAGGCAGGCCGCATCACCGAGGCCCGCGCCAGCAAGGGCGAGGCGGTGTTGCACAAGCTGCTGGACAGCGATGAGGGCGCGCGCCGTCTGGGCGAAGTGGCGCTGGTGCCGCATTCCTCGCCGATCTCGCAATCGGGGCTGTTGTTTTACAACACGCTTTATGACGAAAATGCCGCGTGCCATATCGCGTTGGGGCAGTGCTATTCGAAATGTTTCGTCGATGGCGCGTCCCTGTCGCCCCAAGAGGTGGCGGCGCGTGGTGGTAACACCAGCATGATCCATGTCGATTGGATGATCGGCGGGCCTGAAACGGATATTGACGGGATCACCGACAGCGGTGATCGGGTGCCGGTGTTCCGGGCCGGGGAATGGGCCTTGAATGATTGATACGCTTTCGCCCACCGCCCTTGGCTTTCTGGGGAGCCTTGCCGCCGGGCTGATGACAGCGGTGGGCGCGCTGCCGGTGCTGGCAGGGCGCATACCCGGACGCGCGGCGCGTGACATGGCGCTTGGCTTTGCCGCCGGTGTGATGCTGGCGGCGTCGTTTTTCTCGTTGATCATCCCGGCGCTGGACGCGGCTGGCGTCACATATGGCGCGGGCGCGATCCCGGCGGCCATTACCTGTGTGTCAATCCTGATCGGCATGGCGGCGGTTCATGCCATGAACGAAACCCTGCCGCACGAGCATTTCAAAATGGGCCGCGAAGGCCCCGAGGCGGCATCGCTGCGTCGGGTGTGGCTGTTTATCATCGCCATTACGATTCACAATTTCCCCGAAGGTCTGGCCGTTGGCGTTGGCTTTGGCGCGCATGGCTTGGCGGGCGGGATGCCGCTGGCCATCGGCATCGGTTTGCAAAACGCGCCCGAGGGGCTGGCCGTGGCTGTGGCCCTGCTGGGCGAGGGGTATGGCAAGCGCCGGGCATGGGTCATCGCCGCGCTGACCGGCATGGTGGAACCCATCGGCGGGCTGATTGGGGCAGGGGTGATCGTGCTGGCGCAGCCATTGCTGCCTTGGGGGCTGGCCTTTGCCGCTGGTGCGATGCTGTATGTCATCAGCCACGAGATCATCCCCGAAACCCACCGGAGCGGGCATCAGAACAAGGCCACGCTAGGCTTGGCCGTTGGGCTGGTGGTGATGCTGTTTCTGGATGTGTGGTTGGCGGCGTAACCGCGCGGCGCTTTGTCTCGCGTCATCGTGATAGGGGGCACCTTGCGCCATGTTTCGTAAAGGCTAGACTATGCCGCGCATGAATACAGGAGGCTGGCCATGTCGATACGTAATTTAACTCGCCGCGGATTTTTCTCATATGCTGCTGCGGCGGGAATGGTTGCTGGATTGCCGCGTGCGGCTTCGGCCTCGCCTTTGCAAATCCACGTCATGAAAGACCCCAATTGCGGGTGCTGTGGCGCATGGATCGAGATTTTGCAGCGTGACGGCTTTGACGTCAGCACCGAAACCAGTTTTGGCACGGCCTTGGCGCGTTACAAGATGGATAACGGCATCCCTGCCAAGATGGCTTCGTGCCACACAGCCAAGATCGAAGGCTACATGATCGAGGGGCACGTGCCCACGGCTGACATTCGGCGCTTGTTGCGCGAACGCCCCGACGCTGTGGGGCTGTCGGTGCCGGGAATGCCATATGGTTCGCCCGGAATGGGGCCGGAAGACCGCCGCGAAGCCTATGATGTGCATCTGATCCGGCATAACGGCGCGACCGAGGTTTTCACCCGCTACGACGCGGCCTGATCGTTCGGCAGATGGCCTAACCGGCAGCAAGCCGGGGCAGGCAGAGTCTGCGCCCCGACGCGGTTGTTTCTACGGTAACAGACAGGCCATAGAGGGTGCTGAGCGTGTCAGAGCTTAGCACGCTATCGCATGGTCCCGAGGCGATGATCCGGCCGTCTTTCATGGCCAGAACATCGGCGTTCAGGGCAAAAGCCTGATCAGGGTCATGCGTGGACAGGATAACGCCATGGCCCGCCGCCGCGCTGGCTTGGGCCAAGCTGGCGATTTGCGCCAAAACCTGCGCCTGATTGCCGAAATCAAGGCTTGCGGTCGGCTCGTCCATTACGATCAGCGGGGCCTCTTGTGCAAGCGCGCGGGCGATCAGCACCAATTGGCGCTGCCCGCCGGACAGGCGGGAATAATCGCGCGCTGCCAGATCGGCGATGCCCAATTGCGCCAACGCCTGCAACGCCGCGTCGCGATCGGCTTTGCCGGGTTGGGCAAAGGCCCCCAACCGGGCGGTACGCCCCATCATCACCACCTCGATCACTTCAAACGGAAAGGGCGGGGCGTGTGCCTGCGGCACATAGGCCATGGCGCGCGCGATCTGTGCGCGGGGCAAGCTTTGCAGCGGTTGGCCGCCCAACGTGATCTGGCCCGCCAGCGGCGGGAGCAGCCCCAAAAGCGTGCGAAACAGGGTGGTCTTGCCACAGCCGTTCGGACCCAGCAGGCATAACACCTGCCCCGGCGCGACGCTGACGTTGATATCGGTGCCGACTTGGGTTCGGCCATATCCGATAGCAAGGTTGCAGGCGGTCAACATTACGTCCACCCTCGGCGGCCCCGGGCCAAAAGCCATACGAAAAACGGTGCGCCGATCACGGCAGTCAGTATGCCAAGCGGCACCTCGACTTGCGCGATGGTGCGCGCCAGCGTGTCGACAATCAGCAAATAGGCCGCCCCGATCAGTAGCGACACCGGCAAGAGCTGCCCAAACCCCGGCCCTACCAACATCCGCGCGATGTGCGGGATGACAAGGCCCACCCAGCCAACCACACCGGCCAGCGCCGTTACCGAGGCGGTGACCAGCGTTGCGGCGGCGATCACCAGCAGGCGGGTGCGCCCGGCCTCTACACCCAAGGCGCGCGCCTCATCGTCGCCCAGTGACAGAACGTTGATCCGCCAGCGCAGCAACACCAGCGGCACAAGGCCCACGGCAACAGCGGGCAGGGCGGGCCGGATATCTTCGGTGGTGATCGACGCAAGCGACCCAAGCAGCCAGAACGTGATGGCGGGCAGTTGATCATAGGGATCGGCCAAAACCTTGAGCAGCGATGTCGCCGCACCGGCCAGCGCCCCGATCACGACGCCGATCAGCACCAAGGTCAGCGTTCGGTCGGTATTGCGCACCAGCGTTGATATCAATGTCACCACGCCCACTGCAGCCATGCCCCCGGCAAAGGCCGACAGTTGGATCGCCGCCACAGGTAGCGACAAAAAGATACCCGCCACAGCACCAAGGCCCGCCCCCGCCGACACGCCCAGAATATCGGGCGATACCAAGGGATTACGAAACAGCGCCTGATAGCTGGCCCCGGCCGCTGCCAGTGCCGCGCCCAGCAGAACCGCCGCCGCCACGCGCGGCAGGCGGATCGACCAGATCACGGTTTCCGCCTGATCTCCGCCGCGGCCCACCAGCGCGGCCAGCACCTGAAAGGGTGTCAGGTTCAACGGGCCGATCATCACCGCGCCAAAGGCCAGCACCAGCACCGCCATCAAAAGCCCCGCAACCAATGACAGGCGCGCAGGCCGTATCATTCGGGGGGCCGCCCTTCGGACCATGCCAACAACCTGTTCAGATCGTCCTCGGACAGATCGACGTGATAAAACAGCTTGTAGAAGTCGCGCACATCGTCCCGCAAATCGCCCGGCCAGCGGTCAGGATACAAAAGCCCTGCCATCCATTTCAGGCCAATGATCCGGTTCAGGGACGGGGGCCTGTCGATCCAGCCGAACGGGGCCGAGGGCGCAAGATAAACCCGCCCGGATTTCACCGCGTCGATCTGTTGCCACAGCGGGTCATCGAACACACGGTCGTAAAATGTGCTGTCCCATGTGACGATGATTTCCGGGTTGGCCACGATCACCTGTTCGATCGAGGCGCGCACAAGCCCACGGGTGCGGCCGCCATCATCGGCCACGTTACGCCCGCCGGCGCGTTCGATGATCTCGGTGTTGATCGAACCGGCCATCCCGGTTTCCAGACCATCCGGGCCACGGGCCAGATAGACACCTGGCCGTTCGTCTGGCGGAACATCGGCAAGGATTTTATCAATTCGGTCAAAGGTGTTTGCGACATGGGAGGCCAGACGTTCGCCCCGTTCGGCCCGGTCCAAGGCCCGCCCCAAAAGCCGCAGCGCCGCCGGGGTCTGTTCAAACCGGCCATTGATCAACAGATAGGGCAGGCCGGTTTGCGCCTGCACCCGGTTGGCCAGATCGACATAGGTGTCGCGCACCGATCCGAAATCAAGGATCACATCCGGCGCCGCCGCCAGAACCCGTTCCAGATTGGCACCACCGCCCCGCCCGGTCAGCCGCCCGGTTTCGGGCAGATCGCGATAGGGGCCTGCGATGTAGGGCCGTTCCTCGGGGTGAAGGGCGCGGGGCCAGCCGCTCATGGTGTCGGGGGCCAGCACATACAGCAAAATCGCGGCGGGCGGGCCTGCCGCGAAGACGCGATCAATCTGTTGTGGCAAGGTCACGACGCGCCCGGCGCTGTCTGTGACCTCGCGCGCCTGCACAGGGGGCGTCAGCAGTATGAAAACCGCCGCCAGAAGGGCAACCAGCGGGCGCATCACGATGTCACTCCCGGTTTATCGGGGGCTTTGGGCGTGAATTCGCAGCGATCGGGTTTAATATCGATCAGCGGTGTACCATTCAGGCAATCCAGCCCGCGCACGATCAGGCAATTGCCCTCGACCCGTTCTAGTTTGACCAGCGCGGTGCCAATCGGATTGGGCCGCTGTGGCGAGCGCAGGGCGAAAGTGCCGAAAAACCGCTGTCCGTCGCTTTTGGGGTTCTGGCGGATCAGGTCGCGGCGTGACCGATCCAGCCAATACAAGATCTCAAGGCGGCCAAACGCTTCGATCCCTTCCAAAGCGCGCTCCCATGGGGCAAATACCTCGATCCGGCATTCCGGCCCGTCGGGTTTGCCTTGCCGCGGGCACAGATCGCGGCTGTCCCACGGGGTGTGAATGCGGCCAATGAAATGCAAGGCGGCATCTTGGGCCGTGGGAATGTCGGCGATTTCCTCGCCGGGCCGCAGACGGGTTTGCATGATTGCGCATATCCCTGTTTGATCTTCGATAGTCCAAACCTATGCAGAATCACCGCTTTGTCCAGATCAACCCGCCGGGCCTTGTGCCGATGGCATGCAGCGGCTATCGCTCGGGCCGGGTGAGTGACAGTACAAGGATGCGGCGTATGACACGGGTTTTCATCACCGGCACGGCAGGGTTTATTGGCTTCCATCTGGCCAGTCTTTTGCTGGACGAAGGCTTCCAAGTGCACGGGCTGGACGGGATGACCGATTACTATGACGTCACCCTGAAACACCGCCGCCACCAGATGCTGTTGCAAAAACCCGGCTTCACGGCGACCGAGGCGATGCTGGAGGATGCCGATACGCTGGACCGTATCACCGATGCCTTTCAGCCCGAGATTATCGTGCATCTGGCCGCGCAGGCGGGTGTGCGCTACAGCCTTGAAAACCCCCGCGCCTATATCGACGCCAACATTGTGGGCACTTTTAACGTGATGGAGGTGGCCCGCCGCCACGCGGTGAAACATCTGCTGATGGCCTCGACCAGCTCGGTTTACGGTGCGAATACCGATATGCCCTATGCCGAGACGATGAAGGCCGACAGCCAGATGACGATCTATGCCGCCACCAAAAAGGCGACCGAGGCGATGGGCCATTCCTATGCGCATCTTTGGAACCTGCCCACCACCATGTTCCGGTTTTTCACGGTCTATGGCCCATGGGGGCGGCCCGATATGGCGCTGTTCAAATTCGTCTCGGCGATTTTGGAGGGGCGGCCCATCGACATCTACAATCACGGTGAGATGTATCGCGATTTCACTTATATCAGCGATCTGGTGCGCGGTATTCGCCTGTTGATGGATGCGGTGCCTGTGCGCCCCGACAGCCCCGATGATATCGCCCCCGGCGACAGCCTGTCGCCCGTCGCCCCGTGGCGGGTGGTCAATATCGGCAATTCAAACACCGTGAAACTGTTGGATTTCGTGGACGCGATTGAGGATGTTCTGGGCATCCCCGCACAGCGCAATCTGATGGAGATGCAAAAAGGCGATGTGCCCGCGACATGGGCGGATGCCACGCTGTTACACGATTTGACTGGCTATAAACCGCAAACCGATGTCCGCGATGGGATCGCGCAATTCGTGGCGTGGTATCGGAACTATTACAAGGTGTGAAGACTTGCCTTGAAGGCGTAGCAGCTTTCAGGGGCGGTGTCTGTCGACACGCGCCAAGTAATCAAGCGCCTTCAAACTCGCACAAGACATGCACATCCATGCCCATCGTTTCCAGCTTCTGGCGTCCGCCCAATTCGGGCAGGTCGACGATAAAAGCACAGCCCATAATTTCTCCGCCCAGCCGTTCGATCAGCTTGATCCCGGCCTCGGCCGTGCCACCCGTGGCCAGCAGATCATCGACTACAAGGACTTTTTCCCCCGGCCGGATCGCATCGTCGTGGATTTCCACCACCGCCTCTCCGTATTCCAGCTGATACTCCTCGGATATTACCGCGCCGGGCAGTTTGCCTGTCTTGCGGATCGGCACAAAGCCAAGCGACAACTGATGCGCAATCGCGCCGCCAAGGATGAAACCGCGCGCCTCAAGGCCGACAACCTTGTCGATCTGTTCGCCGGCATAAGGGTGCAGCATTTGGTCAATGGCCATGCGAAACCCGCGTGGATCGGCGAAAAGCGTGGTCACATCGCGAAATAAAATGCCCTCATGCGGGAAGTCGACGATCGTGCGGATGTAATCCTTTACGCTACGGATATCGGGCATGTCGTGGCCTTTTAAAGAACAGCTTTGGGGTTCATGTCTGGCTCAAGCGACGTGTTTGCGCAAGGGTGTTGCGGTGCGCATTCCTGTAAGCCACCTTGGCTATCTGCCTGAGAAATAATGTTTGAGTCTAAGGCGCAACTTAATGAGCCATACGCGGTATGGCCTGATTTTGACGCTCCATGGGGTCGTCCCAAAAGGTGCCGCACCAAGATTTTTAGACACCTCAACCAATAGCCTGTGGCGGTTTTCGTAAAACGTATCGTCTGGAACTTCGACAAATTCTTCGGGTTTGCGCAGATGAACGAAAAACTCCATTCCCATTGTTTCGCTGATTTCTTCGATATCCAACTTGATCAAACCCAGTTTGCGCAAGTCAGTCAGAAAAAGCTCGAATGTTTCGGGAAAAACCAAACTGCAGTGCGCATCGTTATATGCCTGTTGGAGTGTTTCACTCTGCGCATAGTCCTCATAGGCGCGTATCAATGCCTTTTCCGGGATAAATCCCCTTGGATCATCGCGGGTCAGGTTGCAGCCTACTGTGGCCTCTCCGTCGCGCATGAACCGAGCTTTGTTGGCGCACCCATCAAAGACTGTTTCCGGGCTGGGCTGGGTGCGATCTTCTTTATAAGCGGCCAGCCAATCAGAAAGCCGCGTCGGCATACGGAAATGGTCGAAGCATGCCCTGTAGTCCGGTATCGCCATGCTGATCACGCCGCCGGGCGCCAAAGTATCATACACGCCTTGCAGAAACAGGATTGGGTTGGGCAGATGTTCGAAATTGTGCGACGACAAGATATAGTCGATCTTGCCGTGCAGCCCGGCCGCTCCTGTAATTTCCCCAATGCGTGAGGCGTCACCGACCAGATCAATATCTTCGATTTCGCTGACGCGCGCATCCGGGATATTAGGGTCTTCTTGGGCGCCCGCGCGCAGGGTTTCTGTGTCGAAGACGTCCATGATCAACACATCGTGCCCGTCGCGTTTGGCGACAATCGGGTTGAAATACGGTGCGACCTCGATCCCTTTGCCGGATACGTTCGCGTATTTCAAAATCCTGTCAGTTCGCTGCACGCCCGTCTCCTGTTAATCTGGTAGGCCAGCGCGACGAAGGGTCGGCCAGTGTGACAGAGACCGTTTAACACCGAAACCAAGATGGACTCCAGACGCGGCTAGGTGTTGTGCATATATGTCACGATGCGTTGCAAACCTGCGCCGCCCCAAGGCGGCTGGTCTATTTACTCCCACCCGCGTGGTCAGTATGTGAAGCCAGCCAAAACTATGCCAGTGCGGAGATCGTCAAAGTGAAATATCGTGCGGAAATTGACGGCTTGCGCGCAGTTGCGGTCGTGCCTGTCATCTTGTTCCACGCGGGCTTTGAGGGGTTTGGCGGCGGCTATATCGGCGTCGATGTGTTCTTTGTGATATCCGGCTACCTGATTACCACGATCATTTTGGCCGAGATGAACGAGGGCCGCTTTAGCCTGCTGAACTTCTACGAGCGGCGCGCGCGGCGGATCTTGCCGGCGTTGTTTTTCGTGGTTTTGTGCTGCCTGCCGGTGGCATGGTTCATACTGTTCCCCACCGACATGAAGGATTTCGCGCAAAGCCTGATTGCCGTGGCGACGTTTTC
>DATFJQ010000054.1:0-3244 GCA_035269125.1 Roseovarius sp. | reverse complement strand
AGACGCAGTCCGGGGCCCCCGGCCCCACTGCAATCATTTGGGGCGGCGAGACAACGGTGAACGTGCGCGGATCAGGCCAAGGTGGCCGCAATCAGGAAATGGCCCTACGACTGGCCTGCCTGATGGACGCCGCCCCGCTGGACCGGCCTTGGGTGTTTCTGTCAGCAGGCACCGACGGGCGCGACGGCCCGACCGACGCCGCCGGTGGCGTGGTCGATCAAGGCACCGTGCAACGGATACGCGATGCGGGCGGGGCGCCCGCAAAGCTGCTCGATAGCAATGACAGCTATGCCGCGTTGCGGATGGCGGGCGATCTGTTGATCACAGGGGCAACCGGCACGAATGTCGCCGATATCCAGATTTTGGTGTTGGGGTAACTTGCGCGCAGAGGCTACGCCTTGGGGCGGACCTCGCGCTAATCTGGCACGTCATTGACCAACAACAACGCGGCGCGGTGCAGCGTGGCGCGAAATTTGTCCACGGTTTCACCCTGCATGCCGCACTGCGTCAGCGCCTTGTCAAAGGTTTGCAACCAAAGTTCGGCATCGGCCTCGCGGATCGGGACATGGGCATGCATTTCCCGCAGGTTCATGTGACCGAACCGTTCGCGATAATACGCCCTGCCGCCCAGAAACCCGCACATGAATTCGAACTGCGCCTGACGCGTATGGTTCAGGCCATGACCGCGAAAATGCAACCGATGCAGGGGGTACGCCTCGGGGTCGGTTTCCATCAGGTCGTAGAAGGTTTCGACCAGTTCGTGCAGGGCGGTTTCGCCGCCAAGGGATGTCAGGGCAGAGCTCATAACTTAACCTGCCCTGACGGCATCCGCGATATCCTTGACCTTGATCAAGACCGTGGCCGTGTCTTTTGCGGGTCGTAATGCGACAGCGGCACGATGGTGGCCGGCAGGCGTTTTTGGTGGCCATCCAGCTTGCCGATTTCCACCTTGGTGCCGACCTCGTGATGCGCCACATCAACCCGCGCAAGGGCGATATTCTTGCCCAAAATGGGCGAGCGCATGGACGACGTGACCTCACCAATCTGGGCGCGGCCAATATGCACGCAATCTCCGTGGTCGACATCGACGTTGCTGTCGATATCCAGCCCGACCATTTTGCGCGCCGGGTGTTCCTTGCGGCGGATCAGGGCGTCGCGCCCGATGAAATCGTCGGTTTTCGATTTCAACGGCACGGTAAACCCGATCCCGGCCTCGAACGGGTCGGTCTGATCGCTAAAGTCATAATCGGCGAAAATCAGCCCGGCCTCGATGCGCACCATATCCAGCGCCTCAAGGCCCATGGGTTTGATCCCGTGATCCTGGCCCGCCTGCCACACGGCATCGAACACTTCGCCCGCGTGTTTGGGATGACAGAAAATCTCATAGCCCAATTCGCCGGTATAGCCCGTGCGGCTGACCACCACCGGAATGCCCTGATCGTCGCCAATCCGGGCCGGGGTAAAGCGGAACCATGCCAGATCTTCGAAATTCGGCTGATGCGGCGCGGTCCAAATCACCTTTTTCAGCAAATCGCGGCTTTCGGGGCCTTGCACGGCGATGTTGTGCTGCATGTCGGTCGAAGACCGGACCAGCACGTTCAGCCCCAGCTCAGCCGCCTTTTCGCGAATCCACTCACCGCCGTAATCCGATCCGCCAATCCAGCGGAAATTGTCCTTGCCCAGACGGAACACTGTGCCGTCATCAACCATCCCGCCATGCGGGTAACACATCGCAGTATAAACGACCCCGCCCACCGGCAATGTCTTCATATTGCGGGTAAAGATATACTGGCACAGCGCCTCGGAATCCGGGCCGGTGATCTCGAACTTGCGCAGCGGGCTCAGGTCCAGCACCACGCATTTTTCGCGGCAGGCGTGATATTCTTCGATCGGACCTGCCGTCGACATGCAATTGGCAAGCCAAAAACCGTTATATTCGATGAAATTGTCAGTGAACCGGTCGAACCGGTCATGAAAGCCTGTCTGTTTGGTCATTTTACGTTCCGCGTCAGGGGTTGGCCGGTAAGCGATGGCGCGTTGAAAACTTTCCTTGCCGCTGTAGGTGCGCACATGGATATCGGTTGGGTTCCAGCCATTGGCGGCCGAGGTGTCGTCCGGGCAGGCGGAACTGACGCAGACAAGATCGGTCAGCGCCCGCAGCAAGACATAATCGCCGGGGCGCGACCATGGCTCGTCGGAATACATCACGCCGTGATCGTCCAACCCGGTGTTGAAGAAGAAGTTGATCGCCATCCATCCCGCGCGCCCTGTCACCCCGTTTGGGGCCAGCGCGGCGTTGAAATTATCGGAACAGTTGACGTGACCGGGATAGCCAATGTCGTCGTAATACTTGGCCGAACAGGCCAGCGCAAAGGCATCATGCCGCCCGCAGGTATCTTGGATCACCTCGACCAGCGGCAGCATGTCCTGATCATAGTATTTCGCGTGCAGCCCCGGCATGGGATAGGCATGTTCCATCAAGGTGCGCGTGGTGGTCACATCCAGCGCATGTTCAACGCCCTTGTCCAGTTTTCGCGCGGAAAAACATTGGAAATCAGTGCATTGCCGCCCATCCACATCCAAGATCTGGATATAATCCCCGGCCTTGACGAAATAGGCTTCGGCGGTGGCTGAATGCACCCGGATATCCGAGACCGGATCGGCCAGCGGATCGGGCAATTCAAACTTGGCGACGCTTTTGATCACCGCCCGGCGGATATGGACCGTCAGCGGTGTGGCGGTGTTCTGGGCCTCGAAATCCATGATCCCGCCCGGCGCGGCGATGATCGCCACGCCTTCACGCGTGGCGGTAAAGCTGTCTTTGGTGCCTGCGGGCGTGTCGCTGCCAAACAGATGCACCGCTTGGGCGTTGGACAAATCCAGCCCGCGCGCCTCGATCCCCATACGCAAGCTGCGCAGCGATTGATCGCCCGAGCTCAAAAGCGCCTGAAGCCCCTTGGGCGCGCCCTGCGCGGTCGCACCGATCAGGCCCGTGTCAAACTGCCCGCCTGGATCGGCGCAGACGATTTCACAGGGCTGGCCGCCCTCGGTGTTTTCAATTTCAAGCGTGTCATCGGCTTCGAGACGCACAAGGATTGCGCCGGCGCCTTCCACCACGTAGCGTTCGGTTCCGGGCGGAAGCGTGAACACGCGCGGCTGAATGATCGCACTGGGCCTCGGTGGCCCCGGCACAACATCCGGATAATGTGTATCTAGCATTTTTCCTCTCCTGCCATTTGCATTT
>DATFJQ010000053.1:0-11845 GCA_035269125.1 Roseovarius sp. | reverse complement strand
CACTTGGAGAAAGAATTTGGCGTCCATTATGCGATGGGCGGCGTGGATGCCATCGCGCGGGCCATGGTCAAGGTGATCGAGGATCAGGGCGGCCAGGTGATCCAGAATGCCGAGGTCGATGAGATCCTTCTGGACAAAGGGCGCGCAAGGGGTGTGCGCCTGACGACCGGAGAAATCCTGACGGCCAAGGTTGTGGTGTCGAATGCCGATGCAGGCCATACCTATGATCGGCTGTTGCGAAATGACCAGCGCAAGCGGTGGACGCCTCAAAAGTTGAAGCGCGCACGCTGGTCGATGGGGCTTTTCGTTTGGTATTTCGGCACCCGCAACACCAAAGACCGCTGGCCCGAGGCGGGGCATCACACCATCCTTAACGGACCGCGTTACAAGGGGCTTGTGCGTGATATCTTTATCAACGGGCATCTGTCTGACGATATGAGCCTTTATGTGCATCGCCCCAGCGTGACTGATCCCAGTGTCGCGCCCGAGGGGGGCGACACGTTCTATGCCCTCAGCCCCGTGCCGCATCTGGGCCATGATGACCCGGTGGATTGGACCAAAGCGGCAGAGGGATATCGTCAGAAGGTGCAAAAGGTTCTGGAGGATCAGCTATTGCCCGGCTTGGGTGATCACCTGACGGCCTCAACCGTGTTCACGCCGGAAACCTTTCGGGACCGATACCTTAGTCCCCATGGCTCGGGGTTCTCGATCGAGCCGCGGATTTTGCAGAGTGCATGGTTCCGGCCGCACAATGTGAGCGAGGAGGCGGACGGTCTGTATTTGGTGGGCGCGGGCACGCATCCGGGGGCCGGACTGCCGGGGGTGATTTCCAGCGCCGAGGTGTTGGATAGCCTGGTGCCCGACCCCGAAACGGTGGCCGAAAGATGATTGCCCCGCAGGATATGGCGCATTGTGAGGCGGCGATAAGACATGGGTCATTGTCGTTTCACGCCGCATCGCGCCTGTTGCCGGCCCATGTACGCAATCCGGCCTTGGCGCTTTATGCATTTTGCCGTCTGGCGGATGACGCAGTGGACTTGCAGCCCGAAAAGGCCAGCGCCGTCTTGCGCCTGCACGCGCGGTTGGATCTGGCCTATGCGGGCAAGCCGCGCAATTCACCGGCTGATCGCGCCTTTGCTGCCATGATCGAAGATTACGACATGCCGCGCGCCTTGCCAGAGGCGCTTTTGGAAGGTTTGGCGTGGGACGCAATGGACACACGTTACGCGACCCTGTCCGAGTTGCGCAGTTACGCGGCCCGCGTCGCCGCGGCGGTGGGCGTGATGATGTGCGTTTTGATGCGAGTGCGCGACCAAAATGCGCTGGCGCGGGCCAGTGATTTGGGTGTGGCGATGCAGTTGACCAACATTGCCCGCGATGTCGGCGAAGACGCGCGTGAGGGGCGGCTTTACCTGCCCACAGACTGGATGGAGGAGGCGGGGCTTGCGCCAGAGGCCTTTCTTGAATCGCCGCGCCCGACGCCGGTTGTCGCCCAATTGGTGAAACGGTTGTTGCATGAGGCGGATGAGCTTTATGCCCGGTCCGAGGCCGGAATCGCAGCCTTGCCGCTTTCGTGTCGTCCGGGCATTTTTGCGGCGCGCTATATCTATGCGGGGATTGGTGGTCAGGTGCGCCGTGCTGGGTGTGATTCGATCTCGGCGCGGGCCCGCACCAATGGGGCACAAAAATTGGGGTGGTTGTGCCTGTCTGGCCTGCGCGCGGTGGGAAGCGTTGTCATGCCAACATCGCCGGTGATCTTTGCGCAGCCCGCGCCCGAAACGGCGTTTCTGGTCAAGGCGGCCGCAGAGGAAACTGTGCCTGTGAATGACTGGAGCGATACGCTCTATGAGACCATGGCAGGTCTCAAGGCGCAGGATGCCGCACGTAATGAGGCATTGAAGCAACCTGCTGCGGAAGGTAGTGTCACGGCATGATTTGGGTCTATTTCGCGATTTTCCTGGCGGCTTGTTTCGCAGCGGGTAGCACAGGCGGCCTGTTTCCGCCCGGGGCATGGTATAAGCGATTGAACAAACCCAGCTGGACCCCACCCAATTGGCTGTTCCCTGTGGCCTGGACAACCCTTTATATTTGTATGGCGACAGCAGGCGCCCGCGCCGCAATCAGCCCTGACAATGGTTTGGCTATGGCGCTGTGGTCTTTGCAAATCGCGCTGAACGGTCTGTGGACGCCTGTATTTTTCGGCCTGCGGAATATGCGCCTTGGCTTGATTGTGCTGGGTGGGCTATGGGTGTCGGTCGCGGCGACGATGGTCGCGCTTTGGATGGTGGATTGGTTGGCCGGTGCGTTGTTCATCCCGTATCTCGTTTGGGTCAGCGTTGCTGGGGCCCTGAACCTGTCGGTGCTGCGTTTGAACCCCGATGAGGCCGCCGCACCCTCGGAAAGCTAGTCGAAGCGCCAGCGGTTCCGGCGCGGCACGCGCACGGCCAGCATCGGCTTGAGCAGTGGCGAGCGAAAGCGTTTGAGATCAAGCGCTTCGTGCACGCCGATTGTGTCCTCACCGTTGATCCGGGTTTTTACCGTTGCGCGGCTGTAGAATGGCGCATCCAGCATGCTTTGAACTTGTGTGGGTTGCGCCCCGGAATCAGCGCGGATTTCGCGGCGCAAGGCCCAAAGGCTGCGTTTCAACCGTGCCTTTGGGGGGGGTGTGATGGCTTTGGCATGACCGCACTCGTCAAATTGAACACCGACCCCAATTTCCGAGCCATCAAGCCGTTTGGCATCGTAAAAGCAGGTGGAGCCGCGCCCGGTGGGAAAACGCCCCCATGTCCAATAGCTGAAGTCTTGTTCAAGGGCGCGCGTGCCAAAGTTGGCATCGAAATAGCCATGCCCATCCCATTGCCAACCCTGCGCCTCAAGGTCGACGCGGATTGAACATGTTGGGGCGAAGGGGCGCCAGATATGCGCGCCGTCCTCGGTCAGCGGCAATTCCACCGAGGTCAGCGCCGCGGGGCGCACCCTGATTGTGCCCCGCACCCGCGATACCAAAGGCGGTGAGCCGATTTCGTTGATGGCAATCACCAGCTCTTCGCCAGTCCAGTGCAAGGATGAGGGGCCAACCGTAAAGTGATCCGGCGATTGGCGTAGGGCGCTGTGCCCTCGGTCGGTCATTGTGAAGCGCCCGCCCGGGCCATAGGTGGCCACGTTGATGCAGACGTTGTTTTCCGGCGCGCGCCGCCCTGACCATGCATACCAAGGTGAAAACACCGAGCCGATGAAGGCGATGATGCTTAGCGATCGCCCGCCGCCGTCACTGATCCCGTCGATATACCACCATGCGTATCCGTTTGGCGGGACCGCGATGTTGAAGTTCGGTCGCTCAAGATCGCCTCGGCCGCGTGCCGCGCGGAGAGGGCTGCCATCGGCACACCCGCCCCCGGATGCGTCCCACCCCCGACCAGATACAGCCCCGTGATCGGTGTCCGGGCCGTGGGCCTCTGAAAAGCTGCGGTCGTGCCATGTGGGCTCTGCCCGTAGAGGGAACCGACCGTCGCTGGAAAAAGGGTGTCGAAGCCCTGCGGCGTGGTCAGCGCGGGCCTCTGCGGTATCGGATCGAAGGTCAGGCCGAATTTGGCCAGCGTCTGGAAGCTGCGAGTCTGGCATCGGGAAAACTCCTCGGGGCTCTGCATGTCAGTCAGGGCGGCGGCGTTGGCAATGATCTCGAACCGTTCAACTGACGGTGGCGCCGCCCCCGTCGCGCGATCCTGGGCGCAGATATAAAGGGTAGGATCAGGCACAAGGCGGCCTTGGGCAATGGCATCGAACTCAGGTTTCGCCTGATCGCGGAAAAACACATTGTGATAGGCCAGATCAGGACCATTTGGCGTGGCCGCGAAGGCCCAGACTTCGGCCGAAAGACTGCGCGGGATGCGTTTGGTTTGTGGCGCGACAGAAGTTGCGGGTTTGCCCAAAAGGCCGGTGGCCAAGGCGCGGGGGTCGCCATTGAAAACGACGGTATTGGCGGTATGGATCGTTCCGTCTGTCAGCCGAACACCCGTGGCGCGACCTGCGTCGACCATGACGTCAGAGACATCCGCGTCATAGTGAAACTGCACTCCCTTGCTGTTGGCGAGCGATTGCAGCGCACAGGCCAATTGATGCATGCCGCCTTTGACGGCCCAGACCCCCGCCGCCTCGGCCTGCCAAATAAGCGAGAGGAGCGCGGGCACTTCATAGGGTGAACCGCCTACATAGGTGGCGTAGCGGCCAAAAAGCTGCGCAAGTCGCGAGTCATCAAAACTGCGATCAAGCAATTGCGCGAGTGTCGCCGTGGGGGCCATGTCCGGTATCAGCCATGGCCGGGCCGCAACATGCATTGCAAGCTTTGGCAAGGACGGGGCAGGGGCCTGCATCATCGGCGCATCAAAGCCGTTGAACAACCGGCGTGCGCGATGTGCGAACTTGTGAAATTGCTTGGCGGCGCGCGCTCCGGCAAAGGCGTGGATCGCGTCGGCGTTCCTAGCCTCGTCATCAAACAGGTCCAGCGTACTGCCGTCTGGCCAGAAATGCCGCGCGATGCAGTGCTGGGGGATAAGCGTGACATGATCCTCAAGCCGCGTTCCGAGCGTCTGGAATAGGTCGTCAAAGACCGCGCGCATGGTCAGAACGGTCGGTCCCGCATCCACAGGGCCAGCCGCCGAGGGCAGGGTGCGCATGCGCCCGCCGGGGGCGGAATGGCGTTCCAGCACGGTGACGTGCAGACCGGCCTGCGCAAGACGCGCTGCGGCAGCAAGGCCCGCGACGCCTGCGCCAATCACGATTGCGCGCGATCCCGCAGATCCGGAGAAAGCCTTGGATGTCATGGCCCGAGTGTTGACTCGTTCGACAAAAGTGTCCAGTGTAATTTACACAATAGATGTCATAAAAGTATGACAAGGCTCACTTCAAGGAGGGTGAAATGCATCTATCCGACCGGATTGACAGCGCCTTGGCGCGCGCGCTTGGCCGCGTGCAAGTCGAGACAGCCCCGGCCAAATTGAGCCAAGCCTTGAGTTACGCAATTTTGCCCGGAGGCGCGCGGATACGGCCGACGATCCTTTTGTCGGTGGCTGGCGCCTGTGGCGATGATTGCCCGGCGATGAGTGATGCGGCGGCAGCCGCGCTGGAATTGATCCACTGCGCCAGTCTGGTGCATGATGATCTGCCCTGTTTCGACAATGCCGATACCCGGCGTGGCAAACCGACGGTGCATCGCGCGTATTCCGAGCCTTTGGCGATTTTGACCGGCGATAGCCTTATTATGCTGGCGTTTGAAATCCTCGCGCGGGCGGGGCGGGCAGAAGGTGCAGACCTGCGCGCGGCGCAGCTGGTTCTGTCGCTGTCGCAGCGGTCGGGCATGCCGGGCGGTATTTGCGCCGGGCAAGGCTGGGAAAGCGAAGCCTCGATTGATCTGCGGGCCTATCATATGTCGAAAACGGCGGCGCTGTTTATTGCGTCGACGGAAATGGGTGCGATTTCGGCCGGTCATGACCCCGAGCCATGGCGCGATCTTGGGGCTTTGATCGGTGAGGCGTTTCAGGTCGCCGATGATCTGCGTGATGCACTTCTGGACGAAGAGGCGCTGGGCAAGCCGGTGGGTCAGGACGACCTGCATGGGCGGCCAAACGCGGTTGCCACACTTGGAGTGAAGGGGGCCACGGCGCATTTGTCGGATATTCTGGCTGGGGCCATCGCCTCGATCCCGTCTTGTCCGGGTGAGGCGGATTTGGCCAAGATGGTGCGGCATCAGGCGCAGGCGATCATGCCCAAGCTACCTGAACGCTATCAGGTCTGACCGGTGTCCGCGTTGAGTGACTTGCCGGGCCGGGCCGCGCGGCCCAAAAGCCAATGGCGGGGATGGTTTGCGCGTCTGGTGGCAAGGCCCGGATTTCAGAAATTCGCCGCGAATGTTCCGCTGATCGGATCCTTGGCGCGTCGGGATGGCGCCGAGATTTTCGATATTTTGCAAGGCTTTGTTGCCTCTCAAGTGCTGCTGGCCTTGATCGATCTGGAGGTGCTTCAAGACCTTTTAAGCGGCCCTGTGACTGCTGAAGAGGCGGCGCTTGGGCGCCAAGTGCCACATGACCGAATGGAGACTTTGTTGCAGGCGGGCACCGCCCTGCGCTTGCTCAAACGTGGGCGGGATGGGCGCTTTTCCCTGGCGCGCAAAGGGGCGGCTATTCTTGGGGTGCCGGGGCTGACGGATATGATCCGGCACAACGCGGCGTTCTACAAGGATATGGCGGACCCGGTCGCAATCTTGCGTGGTAAGGGCGAGACGCATCTGGCGCAATTCTGGCCCTATGTGATGGGTGGGGGTTGCGATGTGGCACGTGATGAGGCCCTGCGGTATTCCGGCCTGATGGCCAAGTCGCAAGTGCTTGTGGCCGAGGATACGCTGCGCGCCGTGTCTTTGCGCGGGGTGGATACCGTGATGGACGTGGGCGGCGGATCGGGCGTTTTCCTGTCCGAGGCACTGCGGCGGCACCGCCGGTTGCGCGCCATGCTGGTGGATTTGCCGAGTGTGATTCCGGCTGCTGAGTCGCGCTTGGCCTCGTCGGGGATTTTGGATCGTGTCTCGCTGCATCCCGGATCGTTCCGCGATGGGGCTTTGCCCAGGGGGGCTGATGCCATATCCCTTGTCCGTGTGCTCTATGATCATGACGATGCGACGGTGCGCGATTTGCTGGCCAAGGCCTTTGTTGCGCTTCCGCCGGGCGGGCGTTTGATCATCTCCGAACCGATGGCGGGCGGGGCGCAGCCCGAGCGCGCGGGAGACATCTATTTTTCCTTTTATACCATGGCGATGGGCACCGGACGGGCGCGATCGCCCGAGCGGATTTCAGAGCTGTGCGAAGAGGCTGGATTCCTACGATCCAGTCAGCCCCGCCCGCGGCGGCCTTACGTGACGCGCGTCCTGACTTGCGTCAAGCCTGTCTGACATCTAATACACCTAAAGTGTAAACTAATATTGACATATGGGCGTGTATGGTTAGGCTTACAACTGGCACTACCGCCAATTTCCGCAGACTCCGTTTGAGGGTCGTGGAAAGACAGACAGGAGGCGACCATGCATACCCGCGCTGTCTACCTGAATGGTCCTGAGGATCTTCATTTGGACACCCTTGCGCTCAAGGCGCCGGGCGCAGGTGATATTGTCGTCGATGTTGCGCATTCGGGGATTTCCACGGGCACCGAAAAGCTGTTCTGGTCTGGGAAAATGCCGTCATTTCCTGGCATGGGCTATCCGCTTGTGCCCGGCTATGAGGCCGCGGGCGAAGTGGTGGAGGCTGGACCGGGAACGGGTTTCAAGGCCGGAGATACGGTTTTCGTCCCCGGGTCGAATTGTTTCAGTGAGGCCTATGGCCTGTTCGGTGGCGCTGCGTCGCGGCTTGTAACCGATGCCGGGCGCGTCACGCGCATCGATCCCGCGCTCGGGGCAGAGGGCGCGCTTTTGGCGCTGGCCGCGACGGCTCGCCATGCGATGGCCGGGCTGGACAAGACCGTGCCGGACTTGATTGTGGGGCATGGTGTGCTGGGCCGCCTTCTGGCGCGGCTGACCGTTGCGGCAGGGGCGCCTGCGCCGACGGTGTGGGAAACCCAAGCCGACCGGTGCAGTGGTGCCGAAGGCTATGAGGTCATCAACCCCCAAGAGGACACCCGCCAAGATTATCGCGCAATTTATGACGCATCGGGCAATCCGGATATTCTCAATGATCTGGTGGGGCGCATCGCCAAAGGCGGCGAGATCGTTCTGGCGGGCTTTTACCCGCAGGCCCTGAGTTTTGCGTTTCCGCCGGCCTTCATGAAGGAGGCTCGGTTCCGGGTGGCAGCTGAATGGACGCCCGAAGACCTGCACGCCACGGCGGCGCTGATCGAAACTGGCGCGTTGAGCCTTGGTGGCTTGATAACCCACAAGGCCCCCGCCGAACAGGCTCCGAAAGCCTATCGCACGGCGTTTGAAGACCCTGCTTGCCTGAAAATGATACTCAATTGGGAGGACGCCGCGTGAAGGACGACATACCTAATCTAAAAGATTTCGACCAACGCCTACGAGATGAAGCGCATGAAGACCTGGCGGATGTGATCCACGAAGGGGAGCCCACCCAGAAGACCCAGATCATCGCGATCTATGGAAAGGGTGGCATCGGCAAAAGTTTCACACTTGCAAACCTCAGCCACATGATGGCCGAGCAAGGCAAGCGTGTCTTGCTGATCGGGTGCGATCCGAAATCCGACACGACCAGCCTGCTTTTTGGCGGCAAGGCGTGCCCCACGATCATTGAAACCTCGACCAAGAAAAGCCTCGCGGGTGAACAGGTCGCCATCGGTGATGTCTGTTTCAAGCGCGGCGGTGTTTTCGCCATGGAGCTTGGCGGCCCCGAAGTGGGCCGTGGCTGTGGCGGCCGGGGCATCATTCACGGGTTCGAGCTTTTGGAAAAGCTGGGCTTTCATGATTGGGATTTCGATTACGTCCTTTTGGATTTCCTGGGTGACGTGGTGTGCGGCGGCTTCGGTCTGCCGATTGCCCGCGACATGGCGCAGAAGGTGATCCTGGTCGCGTCGAACGATCTACAGTCACTGTATGTGGCCAACAACGTTTGCTCGGCGGTGGAGTATTTCCGCAAGCTGGGGGGCAATGTTGGCGTTGCGGGGTTGGTGGTGAACAAGGATGACCACTCGGGCGAGGCGCAGGCCTTTGCAGAGGCGGTCGATATCCCGGTGCTGGCCGCCATTCCCCAAGATGACGATCTGCGCAAGAAATCCGCCAATTATCAGATTGTTGGCACCTCCGAGAGCCAATGGGGCAGCCTGTTTGCTGAATTGGCCGAGGCGGTTTCACTGGCCCCGCCAATCCGGCCGGCACCGTTGGATCAGGACGGTCTGCTGGACCTCTTTGATGGATCGGACACCGGGGCCGGCGTGACGCTGGAACCAGCCACCGACGAGGACATGCGCGGCAAGCACGCCGAAACCAAGCCCTCGCTCGAAGTCATCTATGACGACGCATGAAAGGAACCCCATGAGTGACGAGATCACATATGATGCCGCCCATGAGGCCGAGGTGATCAAGGGCAAGGCCGATGAGCCGACCCCGGACACGGCGGGTGCGCCGGGGCTTGGCTGTCACTCGGGTGCGGAAATGGAAAAGGCCGCGCGGATGGCGGGGCAGTCAGACATTTTGGACCAATACGCCAAGGATTATCCGCAAGGCCCGCATGACAAACCGCAATCCATGTGTCCCGCGTTCGGTTCACTGCGTGTCGGACTGCGGATGAAGCGGGTGGCGACGGTGCTGAGTGGCTCGGCCTGCTGTGTTTACGGCCTGAGTTTCGTCAGCCACTTTTACGGCGCGCGCCGCTCGGTCGGGTATGTGCCGTTCAACTCGGAATCGCTGGTCACCGGCAAGCTGTTCGAGGATATCCGCGACAGCGTGCATGAATTGGCCGATCCCGACCGGGTTGACGCAGTGGTGGTGACAAACCTTTGCGTGCCCACGGCAAGCGGTGTGCCCCTGCGCCTTTTGCCCAAGGAAATCAATGGGGTGCGGATCGTCGGCATTGATGTGCCGGGGTTTGGTATCCCCACCCATGCCGAGGCCAAGGATGTGCTGGCAGGCGCGATGCTGAACTATGCGCGCCAAGAAAGCGAAGCGGGCCCCGTGGCCGCGCCGGCAGGGGGTGTTTCAGATCGGCCCACAGTGACCCTGTTGGGCGAGATGTTCCCGGCGGACCCGGTCATGATCGGCCAGATGCTGGCGCCAATGGGCCTTGCCGCCGGGCCGGTCGTGCCCTGCCGCGAATGGCGTGAGCTTTATGCCGCGCTTGATTGCGGTGCCGTGGCGGCAATTCATCCGTTCTATACCGCCGCTGTGCGCGAATTCGAAGCCGCAGGCCGCCCCATCGTGGGGAGTGCGCCCGTGGGTCATGATGGCACTGCCGATTGGTTGAACAATATCGGCCAAGCTTTTGGTTTGCCGCAGGAAAAAATCGCGGAAGCGCAAAATGCGTTTTTGCCGGTGATCAAGACCGCGCTTGCGACGGCCCCGATCAATGGCACAATCACCTTGAGCGGCTATGAAGGCAGCGAACTGTTGGTCGCCCGTCTGCTGATCGAAAGCGGCGCGGATGTGCCCTATGTGGGAACCGCTTGCGCCAAATCGCCGTGGTCCGAGGCCGATGCCGAATGGCTGCGCAGCAAGGGTGTGACGGTGAAATTCCGCGCCTCATTGGAAGATGATTGCGCCGCAATGGAGGCTGTGAAACCCGACCTTGCCATCGGCACGACACCTGTCGTTCAAAAGGCGAAAGAACAAGGAATTCCAGCGCTTTACTTCACAAACCTAATCTCTGCGCGGCCGCTTATGGGACCGGCGGGCGCGGGCAGTCTGGCCGAGGTTGTCAATGCGGCCATCGCCGGCAAGGCGCGTATGGATCATATGCGCGAATTCTTTGAGGGCGTGGGCTCGGGTGACAGCGCGGGCGTATGGGAAGGCGATCCCAATATACGCGAGGATTATCGGGCGCTGAACCTCAAGAAGTTGGAAAAACAAAAGCGCGCCGCCAAGGCGCAGGAGATGATGTGATGTCTTGGGAAAGGGCAAAAACCTGCGTCGGTCTCAGGTCGGCATGCCGTCGGTATTTTGCCGGTAAGAAAGGCGGTCTGGCATGTTGATCCAAGACCATGATCGCGCCGGTGGCTATTGGGGGGCTGTCTATGCCTTCTGTGCCGTCAAGGGCCTTCAGGTTGTCATCGACGGCCCGGTGGGCTGCGAGAACCTGCCAGTGACCAGCGTGTTGCACTACACCGATGCCTTGCCGCCGCATGAATTGCCCATCGTCGTCACCGGTCTTGGGGAAGAAGAACTTGGCCGCGAGGGCACCGAAGGCGCGATGAAGCGCGCTTGGGGGACGTTAGACCCGGCCTTGCCGGCGGTGGTGGTCACAGGCTCAATCGCCGAGATGATCGGCGGGGGCGTCACACCACAGGGCACAAACCTGCAACGGTTCTTGCCGCGCACCATCGACGAAGATCAATGGCAGGCTGCTGACCGTGCGATGACATGGTTGTTTACCGAATTCGGGATGACCAAGGGCCGTATGCCCAAAGAGAAGCAACGCGAAGAGGGGGCCGCCCCGCGCGTCAATATTCTTGGGCCGATGTATGGCACATTCAACATGCCAAGCGATCTGGCCGAGATCCGGCGGCTGGTTGAAGGGATCGGTGCCGAGGTCAACATGGTGTTGCCACTGGGCGCCCACCTGGCCGAGATGCGCGATCTGGTGAATGCCGACGCGAATATCTGCATGTATCGCGAGTTTGGCCGTGGTTTGGCCGAGGTTCTGGACAAGCCCTATGTGCAAGCGCCCATCGGTGTTGAGTCGACGACATTGTTCTTGCGTAAGTTGGGCGAATTGCTGGGTCTTGATCCAGAGCCGTTTATCGAGCGTGAAAAACACTCCACGTTGAAGCCGGTGTGGGATTTGTGGCGCTCGGTGACGCAGGATTTTTTTGCCACTGCGAATTTCGGCATCGTGGCAAGCGAAACCTATGCCCGCGGTATCCGGCATTTCCTTGAAAATGATCTGGGCCTGCCTTGCGCCTTTGCGGTGGCACGGTGTGCCGGGACGAAGACCAACAACGAAGAAGTGCGCGCGATGATCGCGCAGAAACGCCCGATGATCCTGATGGGGTCAATCAACGAAAAGATGTATCTGGCCGAAACGGCGGGCGGGCATGGGCCAAGCCCTGCGTTCATTCCGGCCTCGTTTCCCGGTGCCGCGATCCGGCGCGCCACGGGCACGCCGATGATGGGCTATGCCGGGGCCACCTACCTGTTGCAAGAGGT
>DATFJQ010000052.1:0-10230 GCA_035269125.1 Roseovarius sp. | reverse complement strand
CGATGCCCGGCGATCACAATGTCAGCAATGCCCTAAGTGCCGTGGCCGTGGCCCGGCATCTGGGCATGAGCGATGCCGAGATCCGCGAGGCGCTGGCGGCCTTTGGTGGGGTCAACCGCCGGTTTACCCGCGTGGGCGAGGCGAATGGCGTGACCGTCATCGACGATTACGGCCACCACCCAACCGAGATTGCCGCCGTTCTGCGCGCTGCGCGACAGGCTTGCGAGGGGCGGGTGATCGCCGTGCATCAGCCGCACCGATATACCCGTTTGCATCACCATTTTGATGATTTCTGTTCGTGCTTCAACGAGGCCGATGTCGTGGCCATTGCCGAGGTTTACGCCGCCGGTGAAGACCCGATAGATGGTGCCAGCCGCGATGATCTGGTCGCCGGGCTGATCCGCCACGGCCATCGTCACGCCCGCGCAATCCGCGACGAGGACGATCTGGAACGTCTGGTGCGCGAACAGGCGCGGCCCGGCGATATGGTGGTTTGCCTTGGCGCGGGCACGATCAGCGCATGGGCCAACGGATTGCCCGAGCGGTTGAAGCACGCGTAACGGCCGCCTTGGGGGCCGGAATGCCGGGCATTCCGGTTAAACAAAAACGGAAAGGGCGTAAGATGAGTGACCACCTCAAACGCCGGATCGGGCTGGGCCTGCTGACCGCCTATGGCGTGGGCGTCATGGTGGGTGCGGGCATTTACGTGCTGGTGGGCGCGGTGGCCTCCGAAGCCGGTATCTGGGCGCCGTTGTCGTTCATCATCGCGGGGCTGATCGCGGCTCCCACGGCGCTGAGTTATGCCGAATTCACCACCCGCCTGCCCGAAGCCGCTGGTGAATCGGTGTTCGTGGAAAAAGGGCTGGGCCGGGCATGGCTTGGCCTGATTGTCGGGCTGGCGATCGTCGCGGCGGGCACGGTGTCGGCGGCGGCGGTGCTGCGCGGTGGAACTGGTTATTTGCTGACAGTGGTCGATTTGCCCTTTGCCGCCACGGCCACTGTTCTGGGCCTTGGCCTTGTTGGCGTCGCGATTGCGGGCGTGTTGGAAAGCCTGACACTGGCGGCGGTCTTCACCGTGGTTGAGGTGATCGGCCTTGCGCTTGTGGTCTGGGCCGGGGCAGGGGCCGAACCGGTGGCGGACTATAGCGCACCTGCCGCAATTGTCTGGCCCGGTGTGGCCTCGGCGGCGGTGCTGGCGTTTTTTGCCTTTATCGGGTTCGAGGATATCGTGAACATGGCCGAAGAGGTGCGCGACCCGGTCCACACCCTGCCGCGCGCCATTCTGTATGCGCTGGTGATCACCAGCTTGCTGTATGCGCTGGTCAGCTGGGCGGCGGTGCGTGCCGTGCCGCTTGATCAGCTAGGCGGGTCCGAGCAACCGCTGGCGCTGGTCTGGTCCTCGGCGCGGGGCGGCGATGCCGGGTTTTTGTCGTTGATCGCGGTGGCGGCGGCCCTGAACGGCATTCTGGCGCAGATCGTCATGGCCAGCCGGGTGATGTTCGGCGTTGGGCGGCGACATTCGATACTGGCGGTGTTTCACCATGCCCATCCACGGTTTGGCACGCCGGTTCTGGCAACGGCTTTGATCGGCGCGGCGGTGATCGTGATGGCGGTCTTGTTGCCGGTGGCCGATCTGGCCGAGGCGACCTCGGCCATATTGCTGTCGGTGTTCGTTTTGGTGAACGCGGCGCTGATCGCCATGAAACGGGCCCAGCCCGAGGCACCGTTTCGGGTGCCGATGATGGTGCCCGTCTTGGGCCTGATCGCCGCTTTGGGCGCTTTGGCCATTAGCTTTGGAGTGGGCGTATGAGCTTATCCCTGATCCTTGCCTGCCTTTGGGCCGTGGTCGCCAATCTGCTGGCGATGATCCCCAGCCGTGACAATCATTGGCGGCGGGCTTACGCGCTGATTGCCATTGGGGTTCCCATTCTGGGCTATGTCACCTATCAGAACGGCCCATGGATTGGCTTTTTCGTTTTGTTTGCGGGCATGAGCGTGCTGCGCTGGCCGGTCATTTATCTGGGGCGCTGGCTGCGCCGGGCTGTGAGGACAAAAGATGCGGATGCCTGACGTGCGCGGCAAGCTAAGCGAACATCGCGCGTTGTCTGATTTGACATGGCTGCGTGTCGGCGGGCCTGCGGATTGGCTGTTTCAGCCTGCTGATATTGATGATCTTTCGGCATTTCTGGCCGCGCTTGACCCAAATGTTGCGGTCTTTCCGATGGGGGTGGGCAGCAACCTGATCGTGCGCGACGGGGGCTTGCGCGCGGTGGTGATCCGGCTGGGCCGGGGCTTTAACCAGATCGAGATTGAGGGCGACCGCCTGCGCGCGGGCGCGGCGGCGCTGGATGCGCATGTGGCGCGCAAGGCCGCCGAGGCCGGGCTGGACCTGACATTTTTGCGCACCATCCCCGGTGCAATTGGTGGCGCCGTGCGGATGAACGCGGGGTGTTATGGCACCTACACGGCAGATCATTTCGTTGAGGCCAAGGCCGTTACCCGCGCGGGCGAACTTGTTACGCTGACCGCGCAAGACCTGAAGTTTCAGTATCGGCAAACCGATCTGCCTGAAGGGTGGGTGATTGTCGAAGCCAGCTTTGCCCCGCCCAAGGGCGATACACAGGCCTTACAGGCCCGCATGGACGACCAACTGGCCAAGCGCGACGCTACGCAACCCACCAAGGATCGCAGCGCCGGCAGCACCTTTCGCAATCCCGCCGGGTTTTCCAGCACCGGCCGCGCCGATGACGTGCATGATCTGAAAGCGTGGAAGGTGATTGACGATGCGGGCATGCGCGGCGCGCGCGTGGGCGGCGCCCAGATGAGCGAGAAGCATTCGAACTTTTTGATCAACACCGGCGATGCCACCGCGCAGGATTTGGAATCCTTGGGTGAAGAGGTGCGAAAAAGGGTTTTCCAAAACAGTGGAATAGAGTTACATTGGGAAATTATGAGGGTTGGTGAACCAACTCCGTGACGCCTAGGCAGGCGAAACAATAAAAAATTGGGTCGGCAAAACGGCCCGGGACTTTGAGGCACATATTGGGACTTTCGAGCAGAAAATCCCCGAATGTGGCGGTGATCATGGGTGGACCCTCGGCTGAGCGCGAGGTTTCGCTCTCGACAGGTCGTGAATGCGCCGCCGCATTGCGGGAAACCGGTTATACTGTAACCGAGATTGACGCGGGCCGTGATCTGGCTGCGCGGCTTTCCGATATGTCCCCCGACGTTGTCTTTAACGCCCTGCATGGCCGCTGGGGTGAGGATGGTTGCGTGCAGGGCCTGCTGGAATGGATGCAAATTCCCTACACGCATTCCGGCGTTCTGTCTTCGGCGCTGGCCATGGACAAGCAAAAAACCAAGGATGCGTTTCGGGGTGCCGGTCTGCCGGTGGTCGACAGCGTTCTGGCCCCCCGTGACGAGGTGCGCGCGCGGCATGTGATCGCGCCGCCCTATGTGGTCAAGCCCAACAACGAGGGGTCTTCGGTGGGCGTGTATCTGGTGCACGACGCCGCCGATGCGCCGCCTGCGCTGTCCGATGACATGCCCGACATGGTGATGGTCGAAGCCTTTGCGCCGGGCCGCGAGTTGACCGCAAGCGTGATGGGTGACCGGGCGCTGACGGTGACCGATATCCTGACCGATGGCTGGTATGACTACGACGCCAAGTATTCCCAAGGCGGATCGCGCCATGTGGTGCCCGCCGACGTGCCCGCCGAGATTTTCGACGCCTGCATGGATTATGCTTTGCGCGCGCATCGCGTCTTGGGGTGTCGCGGCCTTAGCCGCACCGATTTTCGGTGGGACGACGCGCGCGGGTTGGATGGGCTGATCATACTGGAAACCAACACGCAGCCGGGCATGACCCCCACTTCGCTGAGCCCCGAACAGGCACAGGCGGTGGGCGTGTCCTTCCCTGATCTGTGCCGCTGGATGGTGGAGGACGCCTCATGCAACAGGTAACGCGCCCCGATCCCGCGCCGTCGCGCTGGTCGTATCGGTTGCAGCGCTTGATGCTGACACCGCTGTTCCGTTTGGGATTACGGATCGGCGTGCCGTTTTGCCTGACCTTCGGCGTGGCCACGGCCTATTTGGCCGATGAGGGCCGCCGCGAGGCGTTTTCACTCAAGCTGGCCGATCTACGCGAGCAGGTGGCGACGCGCCCTGAATTCATGGTGTCGTTGCTGGCCGTCGAGGGCGCCAGCACCGGGATCGAGGAAGATATCCGCGAAATCTTTCCTTACGACCTTCCAGCCAGTTCTTTTGATCTGGACCTTGAGCATGTTCAAGAAATGGTCGAGGGCCTGCCCGCCGTGGCCAAGGCCAGCCTGCGCATTCGTCAGGGCGGTGTGTTGCTGGCCAAGGTCACCGAACGCGACCCTGTCGCCGTCTGGCGCAATTTTGACGGGTTGGGGGTCGTCGATGCCGAAGGCGTCGTGGTGGATGAGTTGGTCAGCCGCGCCGCGCGCCCAGAATTGCCGTTGATCGTCGGGCAGGGCGCTGACCAAGCGGTGCCCGAGGCGTTGGATATCTTGCGTGCGGCTGCGCCCTTGCAGGCCCGTTTGCGCGGCTTGGTGCGCATGGGGGAACGCCGTTGGGATGTGGTGCTGGACCGAGGGCAGCGCATCTTGCTGCCCGAAGCGAACCCGGTGCGCGCGCTGGAACGGGTGATCGTGCTGGACGAGGTGCAAGAGGCGCTGGCGCGTGATGTCGTGGCGATTGATATGCGGTTGGCCGAGCGTCCAACCCTAAGAATGAGTGAAAATGCCATCCAAGAATGGTGGCAGGTAACAAAAATGACCGTAGGGGCGGAATAAAACAATGATCGAGCTGTATGAATCCCAACGTGCGATGCGCAACATGCGCAAGGCGGCGATGCAACGCGGGGTGGTTGCGGTTCTGGATGTGGGGACATCCAAGATCGCCTGTCTGGTTTTGCGGTTCGATGGCACCGGGCGGCTGACCGAGGGCGATGGCGTGGGCGCCATGGCGGGGCAGGCCGGGTTCCGGGTGATCGGGGCGGCGACAACACGGTCGCGCGGGGTGCGCTTTGGTGAAGTCAGCGCCATGGCCGAGACCGAACGCGCCATTCGCACGGCCGTTCAGGCGGCGCAGAAAATGGCCAATATCCGGGTGGATCATGTGATTGCCTGTTTTTCCGGGGCCGAGCCGCGCAGCTATGGCTTGGCCGGTCAGGTGGAACTGGAAGGCCATACCGTCAGTGAACAGGATATCAGCCGCGTTCTAAGCGCCTGCGATGTGCCCGATTACGGCGAGGGCCGCGAGGTGCTGCACGCGCAACCGGTGAATTTCGCGTTGGATCATCGCACGGGGCTGGCCGATCCGCGTGGTCAGATGGGGCAGGCCTTGTCGACCGACATGCATATGCTGACGGTTGAGGGCTCTGCGATCCAGAACCTTGCGCATTGCATCAAGCGCTGTGATCTGGAATTGGCCGGACTCGCAAGCTCGGCCTATGTGGCTGGAAACTCGGCGCTGGTCGAAGACGAGCAGGAACTGGGCGCGGCCTGTGTCGACCTTGGCGGCGGCACGGCGGGCGTGTCGATCTTCATCAAGAAACATATGATTTACGCCGATAGCGTGCGCATGGGCGGTGATCATGTAACCAGCGATATCTCGATGGGCCTGCAAGTGCCCAAGGCCACCGCAGAACGGATCAAGACATTCTACGGCGGGGTTGTGGCCACGGGTATGGACGACCGCGAGATGATCGAGATCGGCGGCGAAACCGGCGATTGGGAGCACGACCGCCGCACTGTCAGCCGGGCAGAACTGATCGGCATCATGCGCCCGAGGGTCGAAGAGATTCTGGAAGAGGTGCGCGCGCGGCTGGATGCGGCAGGCTTTGATCATTTGCCCAGTCAGCAAATCGTGCTGACGGGTGGCGGCAGCCAGATCCCCGGCCTTGATGGGCTGGCCAGCAAGATATTGGGCCATCAGGTGCGCCTTGGGCGGCCATTGCGGGTGCATGGCTTGCCGCAGGCGGCAACCGGCCCCGGCTTTTCCAGTGCCGTGGGCATGTGCCTCTTTGCGGCCAATCCTCAAGATGAATGGTGGGATTTCGAGATCCCGCAGGATCGGTATCCGGCCCGGTCGTTGAAGCGGGCGGTGAAATGGTTTCGGGACAATTGGTAGGGCTTAGGCCTATGGGGGGCGTCAATCACGACCCCAAAATCTGCCGTTATCGGCGAAATCCCGCGAATTGGGGCGAAAAAGTAGCCATATTTTGTGTTCAAACGGTGTTTTTTGGGTGACGTAACCCTTAACGATCAGTAATAATGCAAAGTATTAGGCAGAAAAACGGCCTGTAACGACAGGCGCAACAGCAGGCGGACAGAGCTATGACATTGAACCTCACGATGCCCGGACAAGACCACGAGCTGAAACCCCGGATCACCGTTTTCGGTGTCGGCGGCGCGGGCGGCAACGCGGTCAACAACATGATCGAAAAGCAACTTGATGGTGTTGATTTTGTCGTGGCAAATACCGACGCGCAGGCGCTTCAGCAAAGCCAAGCCGAACACCGGGTCCAATTGGGCGTCAAAGTGACCGAAGGGTTGGGCGCGGGTGCCAAGGCCGCGGTTGGCGCAGCGGCAGCGGAAGAGAATATTGAACAGATCGTCGATCATCTGGCCGGCGCGCATATGTGCTTTATCACCGCCGGGATGGGCGGCGGTACCGGCACCGGGGCCGCCCCGATCATCGCCCATGCGGCGCGTGAATTGGGTGTCCTGACCGTTGGTGTCGTCACCAAGCCGTTCCAGTTCGAAGGCGCCAAGCGGATGCGTCAGGCCGAAGAAGGCGTTGAAGCCCTTCAGAAAATGGTCGACACGCTGATCATCATCCCCAACCAGAACCTGTTCCGGCTGGCGAACGAAAAGACGACTTTCACCGATGCGTTCTCGATGGCTGACGACGTTCTCTATCAGGGCGTCAAGGGTGTGACCGATCTGATGGTGCGCCCCGGCCTGATCAACCTTGATTTTGCCGACGTGCGCGCCGTCATGGACGAGATGGGCAAAGCCATGATGGGCACCGGCGAGGACAGCGGCGAAGATCGCGCCATTCAGGCGGCCGAGAAGGCCATAGCGAACCCGCTGCTGGACGAAATCAGCCTCAAGGGCGCGCGCGGCGTGCTGATCAACATCACCGGCGGCCACGATCTGACCTTGTTCGAACTGGACGAGGCGGCCAACCGTATCCGCGAAGAGGTGGACCCGGACGCCAACATCATCGTCGGCTCCACGCTGGATACCAGTATGGAAGGCATGATGCGCGTTAGCGTGGTCGCCACAGGCATCGACGCCAGCATCGCCGAGCATGACATTCCGGTGCCGCGTCGCTCACTGGCAGAACCGCTCAAGCCCGCTGTGGATGTCGCCGAAGACGTTCCCGCGCAGGAAGACGTTGCCGCCCGCACCGAAAGCGAGCCAAGCTTGTTCGAGACCAATGATCTGGACGCGCAACGCGCCGCGGCAGAAGAGCAGATGGAAGATATTTTCGAGCCCGCGCCCGAAAATTTTGTTGCGCCGCAGGCCGATGACGATGTCGCGCCAGCCTATCAGCCCCGCCAAGAGGCATTCGACCCAAGCGCGCACCGCGCCGAAGACGAGTATGAGGACGAGCTTGATGGCTTTGTGGCCCCGCGCTCTCCGGCGCCCGGCACCCCGTCGCCCGAGGCTCTGGCTCGCTTGCAACATGCCGTGTCCAACACTCCGGCGCAGCAGCCGCAAGCGCGCCCGCAGGCCGTTCAGACAGAAGAGCCTCACAGTGACGTGGCCGGGTCCGACCAGCGTCCGCGCTTTGGCATCAACTCGTTGATCAACCGGATGACGGGCCATGGCGCAGAGGCCGAGGCCCCGCGTCCGGCACGTCAGCAGCCAACCATGCAAGCCCAACAACCAAGGCAGGCCGCACCGGAGCCGCAACAGTCAGCGGAAGACGAGCAAATCGAAATTCCGGCATTTTTGCGCCGTCAGGCCAACTGACCGAATTTTCAACGAAGCAACAAAAGGCCGTCCTTTGGGCGGCCTTTTTTGTTTTTTCTCAATAGGTTAGGTGAGCGCATCGCGGCGTGGGCGGAAATCCGCCATCGCCTACACTGCTATGTTTCAAGCCGTTGCAAAGATTGAGTTGAGGCTCAGGCTTACCGGAATTAAACCCTCGGTAACCAATCAAAGCGCCTTGCAGGTGCAGCAGAGGGTCATTTTGCAAACAACGGTTCAATCATCTGTCGCGTTCCACGGGGTCGGGCTTCACTCTGGCCATTCGGCTTGCGCCACGATCCTGCCCGCAGGGCCGGGACAGGGGATCGTGTTCCGTCGCACCGATCTTGGCCCTGCGCATTCGGATATTCCCGCGCTTTGGGATCACGTGAACCAATCACCGCTTTGCACCCGCTTGGAAAACGCGCATGGCGCGACCGTATCAACCGTTGAACATATCATGGCCGCGCTGATCGGCTGTGGCATTCACAATGCCACGGTCGAAATTGACGGTCCGGAAATTCCCATTCTCGACGGCAGCTCGGCGATCTTCGTGCGTGAAATCCTGTCGCGCGGTGTGCATCGCACGGATGCTCCGCTGCGCGCGTTGCGCATTCTGAGCCCGGTTGAGGTGACGCGCGGGTCGGCGCGCGCGCGACTGACGCCTCATGACACGCTGTTGATCGAATTCGCGATCGAATTCGAAGATGCCGCGATTGGCACGCAGAAGAAATCGCTGAATATGTCGAATGGTAGCTTTGTTCGTGAACTCAGCACCAGCCGCACGTTTTGCCGCAAGGCCGATGTCGATATGATGCGCGCCAATGGGCTGGCCCTTGGTGGTACCTTGGAAAACGCCGTTGTGGTCGATGGCGAACGCATTCTCAGCCCCGGTGGTCTGCGCCACGCGGACGAGGCCGTCCGCCACAAGATGCTGGATGCGGTCGGTGATCTTGGATTGGCTGGTTTTCCGATTTTGGGTCATTATCACGGGCTTCGCGCCGGGCATGCCTTGACCAATGATCTTCTGCGCGCGGTTTTCGCACAGCCCGAGTGTTACGAGATCGTGGAATGCGATAAGCAAATGGCCGCACGCCTGCCGGGCGCCGATGTGCATTGGAATGAGATTCCGGAAGTCGCCTGAGCGGCACAAGAAAACCGCCAAAGGCGTTTTGCACCGGAAATTTATGTGCTAGGACCATTCCAGAAGCAGCGGAAATTCCCTGCAAAGACGCAAGATAAGTGAGTTCGAGCATGACTATCGGCAAGTCCCGGGCAAAGCTGGTCGGTGCAATCATTTTGGGCCTTGCCCTTGCAGGGTGCAGTGACAATGGCCGGGTCGAACGTGGCGACGTTGAATATGAGAATTTCAGCGCCCAGCAGATCTTTGAACGGGCCGAATACGATCTGGAGCGTGGCAATGCCGGTCTCGCCGCCGAAGTGTTCGGCGAGGTAGAGCGGCTTTATCCCTATTCCGAATGGGCCAAGCGCGCGCTGATCATGCAGGCGTATTCGTATCATCAGGATGAAGACTATGAAAACAGTCGCTCGGCGGCGCAACGATTTATAGATTTCTATCCGACCGACGAAGAAGCCGCCTATGCCCAGTATCTTCTGGCGCTCAGCTACTACGATCAGATCGACGAGGTCGGTCGCGATCAGGGCCTGACCTTTCAGGCGCTGCAATCCCTGCGGCAGGTGATCGAACGCTACCCGAATAGCGAATATGCGCGCTCGTCCATCCTGAAATTCGATCTCGCCTTTGACCATCTGGCGTCCAAGGAAATGGAAATCGGCCGGTATTACCTGCGCCGTGATAATTTTGCGGCCTCGATCAACCGGTTCCGAGTTGTGATCGAAGATTTCCAAACCACCACCCATACGCCCGAAGCCTTGCACCGCTTGGTCGAGGCGTATCTGTCGCTTGGTCTGGTCGACGAGGCCCGCACGGCAGGGGCAATTCTGGGGCATAATTTCCGGGGTACTGAATGGTACGAGGACAGCTATAAAATGCTGACGGGGCAGGGCCTTACGCTTGAAGCCGCGGGCGATAACTGGCTGGGCCAGATCTATCGTCAAACCATTCAGGGCCGTTGGTTGTAAAGGCGCGGCGGGGACCACTCCGCCGCGGGGACACATCCGATGCTGCGTGCGCTTGATATCCGTGACATTCTTATCATCGACCATCTGGAACTGGCGTTTCAGCCGGGGCTGAATGTGTTGA
>DATFJQ010000051.1:0-7344 GCA_035269125.1 Roseovarius sp. | reverse complement strand
TGAAGCGCAAGAGCTTGTGCCGTCACCCCGAAGGCCTGTTGGGTCTGGTCCAGATCGGCCTGTGTCAGAGCGAGCGATGGGTACAGCTTGCCCGGCGATTTGAAGATGCCGTTCTCGCGCAGGGCACCGTTCCAAATCACGTTATCTTGCGGATCAGTGTGTTTTGCGCTGCGATAATCCTGAACTTCATGGGCCGTGAAGTAGATATCGAACAGGGTTGGATCGCCGCAAACTTGATGAGCAATCCCCACATCGTTCAGCGCCGCGCTTTGCATGTCCATCAGGTTATGGCCAAACGCACGAAGGCGGTCATATTGGCCCGGGCGACGCAGAATCTCCATTGTCTTGAGACCCGCCGCTGCTGCAACCGGATTTCCCGAAAGCGTGCCCAATTGCATCAACCATTTCTTGGCCCCTACCGTGGCTTTGTCGAAATGCGCCATGATCTCGGCGCTGGCCCCAAGGGCTGCCAAGGGGAAGCCGCCGCCGATGATCTTGCCCAGTGTGCAGATATCGGGTGTCACGCCATAGCGCTCCTGGGCGCCGCCATAGGCAAGGCGAAAGCCGGTCACGATCTCGTCGAAGATCAACAATACGCCATGTTTGTCACACAGATCGCGCAGGCCCTGCAGAAAGCCCGGTGCCGCAGGGATGATCCGCTGCAAGGGCTCTGCGATGATGGCCGCGATGTCGTCATGCTCGGTCAAAAGCGAGGCGACGGCCTCAAGATCGTTGAAGGGTGCGATCAGCATCTCGTCGGCCACGCCTTGCGGAATGCCCGCGCTGTCGGGCACGGCGGTGGGGAAATTCACGGCCTTTGCGGGCGCAAGGCTCATCTGTGCCTCTGCACTCATGCCGTGATAGCCACCTTCGAATTTCAGGATCTTTGTCTTTCCTGTATAAGCGCGGGCCAAACGGATCGCATACATATCCGCCTCACCGCCCGAGCTGACAAAGCGCACCTGTTCGCAGCAGGGTACGGCATCGACAATCGCTTCGGCCAACTCGATGCCGCGCGCGTTGTTCGCGAAAAAGGTCATGCCCTTGGGGAGTTGCTCCAGCACCGCCTCCATGACCTCGGCTTGGCCATGGCCCAAAAGCATCGGGCCGGAGCCGATCAGGTAGTCGATATACTCATTGCCGTTTTCGTCCCATACATGGCTGCCCTCACCGCGTGCAATCACGATTTCAGCATCAAAATTGCCAAACCCCGCAGCGGGCAGGACCTCACGGGCGCGGTCAATCCAATCGGTTTGGGTGTGGATACGGTTCATTCGGCAGACTCCATCGCGGCATCCGTGCGGGGCAGAAGGCTGTCTGGATCATAGGCAGGCGCGCTCAGAACGCGGGCGGCGCGGGGCTGGCCGTGAATGACGACTTCGAGCGCGGTGTCGGGGGCGGCGGCGTCAGGTTTAATGTAGGCGAAGGCGAGGATTTTACATACTGTCGGGCCAAAGGCCACCGAGGCGGTTGACCCAACCACTTTGCCATCGCGCAAGATTGCCTCACCCCCGTGACCGTCAATCTCTCCATCCGGTTCAATCTCAAGATAGGCGCAGACCCACGGCAGATCGGTGTTCAGCGTCTTGCCCTTGCCAAGGTAGTCCTTGTCGGTTCGGGCAAAGCGCAGCACGTCAGCCTCGGCCAGTGTGACCTCGTTGGTCAATTCGCCCGCCCCTTTGAAGCCTTTTTCCATGCGCATCACGTTCATAGCAAAGCTGCCATAGTCCATGATCCCATGCGTCTGCCCAGCGGCAAAAAGGGCGGAATAGACATCGAACATGGCCGCGAAGGGCATGTGCAACTCCCAGCCCAACTCACCTGCATAGGACATGCGGAACGCCCAGATTTGGTGGCCTGCGACGGTGATTTCCTGCGCGGAGAGCCAGCGGAACGACGCGTTATCAAGCGGTGCATCGGTGCAAGCCCCCAGAACATCGCGGGATTTCGGACCGTTCAGCGACAGTGCGCCCCAAGTGCTGGACAGCGCCGTCACCGTGGCATCAGCCCCATCGCGGTGGGTTTCCAAATGATCGAGCAGACGTTGTTCAAAGAAGGCGGCACACACGAGATAGAACCGATCTTCAGCCATCCGCACGATCGTGGTTTCCAACTCGATACGCCCCGCGCGGTTGAGCATATGGGTCAGGGTGATGCTGCCGGTCTTCTGCGGCATCCGGTTCGCGGTCAGCCTGTCCAGCAGCGCATAGGCGTCAGGGCCTTCGACAAGCACCTTGGTGAAGGCGGTCACGTCCATGATGCCGACACACTCGCGCACTGCTTTGACTTCGGCTGCCACCATGTCGTCGACCACTGTGCGGCGGAAGGAATAGTGGTCCTCCTGCGCCACGCCATCCTTCGCAAACCAGCGCGGGCGCTCGAAGCCGTAGACCTCTTCATGCACAGCCCCTTTGGCTTTCAGCCTCTCGTGCAGGGGCGACGGCTTGATCGGGCGCCCCGCAAGACGGTTGAAATGCGGGAAGGGGATTTCGTGGCGCAGGCAGTAATCCTCGCGGGCCTTGACGACCTGCCATTCCTTGGTTGCATAGCTGCCAAAGCGGCGCGGATCATAGTCGCGCATCGAAATATCCGCCGCCCCATGCACCATCCAGCGCGCGAGTTCACGGGTCAGCCCCGGGCCCCAGCCGATGCCGATCTGGGTGCCGCAGCAACACCAGTAATTGCGCACACCGGGCGCAGGACCAATCAGCGGGTTGCCATCGGGCGGATGCGAGATCGCGCCATGCACGTCTCTGGTGATGCCGAGGTTCGCAAAGATCGGCATGCGGTTGAGGCTTTCCTCAAGCCACGGCATGACACGGTCATAGTCGGCATCGAAGAGCTCGTTTTCGGCCTCCCACGGGCAGTGATCTTCCCACACCGTATTAGGGTTGGCCTTTTCATAGATGCCGATCAGGCCCTTTTTCTGTTCCATCCGGATGTAGCCCGACACCTTGCGGTCATCGCGGATCACCGGCAATTCACGATCGAGATATTGGAATTCCGGCACCACGTCGGTGACGAAATAATGGTGGGTCATCGAGGTCATCGGCAGTTGCAGCCCCGACCATTCGCCCATCTGGCGGGCATAGGTGCCGCCCGCGTTGACCACATGCTCGCAAGTGATAGTGCCTTGTTCGGTCTCGACCACCCATTCGCCTGAGGGCGCTTGGGTGATGTTCGTCGCGCGGCAGCGGCGGATTATCCGCGCGCCTTTGGCCCGTGCACCGGCTGCCATGGCCATGGTGACATTGGTCGGATCCACATGGCCGTCATCAGGCGTATGAAGCGCGCCCAAGACGCCTTCGAGGTTGTAGAACGGATGCAACGCGGCAACCTGTTCTGGCCCTACCAGCGCGATGTTGAACCCCAGCGTGCGCCCGACAGAGAGCGTGTGGCGCAGCCAGTCCATCTCGTCTTCCGTATAGGCCAGCCGGAACGAGCCGCAGCCGTGCCATGTCACCGCTTGCCCTGTCTCGGCCTCAAGCGCGCCGGAATAAAGCCCGATGTTGTAATCGACGCATTTGCCAAGGCTGAAGCTGGATGTGGAATGGGTGATCTGGCCTGCCGCATGCCATGTGCTGCCGGATGTCAGCTCCGCCTTCTCAAGCAGAACCACGTTTTCCCCCCAGCCCTCATGCGCCAAATGGTAGGCCAGCCCGACCCCCATCACACCGCCGCCGACGATGACCACGCGGGCGTGGGTGGGGAAGGTTTTTTCCGACATGGTCGCATCCTTTGTCTGGGAGTCGCAAAAATGTGTGGACAGGATAAATGGACGTATGTACCACTGTCAATCATGATTGGCACAAATGTATCAAACCAGGTTCTGGACAGGCTGACCGAAGAATGGGACGCCCTGACGCCGGAGGCGCAAAAGGCGGCACGCTACGTGCTGGAGAACCCCAATGACGTGGGCGTATCCACCGTGCGCGAGATTGCAGAGGCCGCGAAGGTCAAGCCCAACACCTTTGTGCGCATGGCGCGCCAAGTGGGCTTTGAGGGGTACGAGGATTTTCGCGCGCCCTTCCGCGATGCGATCCGGCAAGGCACCGTCAGCTTTCCCGACCGCGCACGCTGGCTGCAGGAAATCCGCAAGTCCGGCGATCTGGGCGGGCTTTATGCCGATATGGCCGAGGCGGCGATCCGCAATGTCGAAGACACCTTTGCAGGCATTGATGCCGAGGCGATGAAGGTGGCGGCCGAGGCGATCTGGGCCAGCCGACAGGTGTTTACGCTTGGTGTCGGCGTAAACAACGCCAATGCGCGCAACTTCACCTATCTGGCCTCCACCGGTATGACGCAGTTCCATGCGATCCCGCGCCCCGGCTCCACGGCGGTGGATGATCTGGCTTGGGCCGACAAGCGCGATGTTCTGATCGCCATGTCGATGCGCCCCTACCGGACGGAAGTGATTGCCGCGCTTGAGGTTGCCCGCGAGCAAGGCATGACCATCATCGGCCTTAGCGACAGCCCCGCCAGCCCGATCATCCGCGCCGCGGACCACGGGTTTGTCGTTGCAGTGGATACGCCGCAGTTCTTTCCGTCCTCCGTCTCGGCCATCGCGCTTCTGGAAACGCTGCTGAGTTTCGTGATCGCCGTCGCCTCTGAGGAAATCATTGAGCGGGTCGAGAAATTTCATCGACGCCGCCACAAGCTTGGCATTTATCTGGAGGAGCCGGAATGAACATCCAGGCAGACACCGTGCGCTCTCTTGCGGCACGGTATTATACCGATCCGCATGTGTTCGAGGTGGAAAAAGCCGGCGTTCTGGCGCGCACATGGCAATTTGCGGGCCATGCCAGCCAATTGGAAAACCCGGGCGATTATTTTGCCTTCGAGATCGCGGATGAAAGCCTGTTTTGCATCAAGGGGCGCGACGGGGTCATTCGCACCTTCTACAACGTCTGCCAGCACCGCGCGCATCAACTGGTCAGCGGTGAAGGGTCAACACGCGTTGTTGTCTGCCCCTATCACGCATGGACCTACGAGCTGACGGGTGGCCTGCGCGCCGCCCCCAACACCAAATCCGTCGACGGCTTCGACAAGTCGAAAATCTGCCTGACCGAGGTGCGGACCGAAGAGTTTCTGGGCTTCATTTTCGTCAACCTCGATGCGGACGCAAAGCCCATGGACGATTGGTTCCCGAACGCCCGCGCGGAACTTGAGAGCTTCGTGCCGCAGTGGGCAGAGCTGAAGCCGTTGGAATGGGTGGAGATTCCCGAAAGCTGCAACTGGAAGGTTTCGATCGAGAATTACTCGGAATGTTACCATTGCAGCCTGAACCACCCGACGTTTTCGACAGGCGTGATCAAACCCGAGACCTACGACATTCAGCCCCAAGGCTACTGCCTTCGCCATACCACGGAATCTGGCCCGCTGGATCAGATGACCTATGACATTAACAGCGGGTTCGAAAACAACGACAAATATTCAAGCTGGTTCCTCTGGCCGATGTTCTCGTTCCAGGTCTACCCGGGAAACCTGCTCAACACCTATCACTGGCGCGCAATAGACGCCGGTCATGTGGTGGTCTGGCGCGGCTGGTATTCCATTGGCGGCTATGACGATGAAACCGTCCGCCGCATGGCCCAACAGGACCGCGCCACCACGGTCGAGGAAGATATCCACCTTGTGGAAAGCGTCCAGCGCGGCCTCAAATCGCGCGGCTACGTGCCCGGGCCTTTGGTTGTTGATCCCAAGTGCGGCGTGAATTCGGAACATTCGGTGATGCACCTGCAACGCTGGATGCGCGAGGCAATTGATGGCTGACATCAAGGATTATTGGCAGAACTACATCGACGGCGCATGGGTAGATGGCGGCGCGGGCCGGATCGATGTGCTTGATCCAGCGACGGGAGGCGTGCTGGCCGTCCATGCGCTTGCGGATGCAAGCGACGTGGACCGTGCGGTGCAGGCGGCCAAGCGCGTCCACCTTTCGGGTGCCTTGCGCGACATGCGCCCGATCGAGAGGGGACGACTGGTGCAAGCGATGGGCCGCTATCTGCTGGAGCACAAGGACAACATCGCCCGTGTGTTGACGCTGGAACAGGGCAAACCGCTTTGGGAGGCCATGGTCGAAGTCGAAGGGGCGGCGCTCTATTTCGAGTATTACGGCAATCAGGCCAGCACCGTTGAAGGCCGATCTATTCCGCTCGGTGCGGGCTATTTCGACTGGACGGAACACGAGCCGCTTGGCGTGTCAGCGCAGATCATCCCGTGGAACTACCCGCTTGAGATGACCGCGCGGTCTCTGTCCGCCGCACTGGCCACGGGCAACGCCTGCGTGGTCAAAACGCCCGAATTGACGCCGCTGACCAACGCATGGTTCGCTCATGCAGCCGAGGCCGTGGGCCTGCCCAAAGGGGCAGTCAACATCTTGTGCGGATTGGGGCAAGACGCGGGTGTGGCTCTGTCAGCGCATCGCGATGTGAATCATATTGTTTTTACTGGCTCCGTTGCTACTGGGATCGCAATTGCCACAGCCGCCGCTCGCAACGTGGTGCCGTGTGTGCTGGAACTTGGAGGCAAATCCGCCGCCATCGTGCATGCAGATGCAGACCTTGAAGCATTCGAGAATGACATCCGTTGGGGCATCTACTTCAACGCGGGCCAAGTGTGTTCGGCAATGTCCCGCGTGATCGTGCATGAGAGCCGCCACGACGAGATGCTGGAGCGCGCCGAAGCGGTCGCGCGGAGCCTCTCCGTCGGGCCGGGCATCGAGCGGGATGCTTTCGGTACAAACATGGGCGCGATGGTGTCTCAGGCGCAACGCGACCGCGCCGTCGGTATGGTCGCCGCAGCACAAGATCAGGGCGCACAGCTGGCAACCGGCGGTCATGCGCTCAACCGCGCGGGGGCCTTCATGGAACCAACGGTTCTGTCGGTGACACCGGACATGGAAATTGCCCGGGAAGAGGTGTTCGGCCCTGTTCTCTCCGTCATGCCGTTCCGCAACGACGCAGAGGCCATTGAGATCGCAAATGGCACAGATTATGGCCTTGTCGCGGGCGTCTTCACCGCCGATCTCGACCGCGCCACAAACGCCGCACGGGTCCTGCGCGCGGGGCAAGTGTTCGTCAACGAATGGTACGCGGGCGGCGTGGAAACCCCCTTTGGCGGCTACGGCAAATCCGGCTATGGCCGCGAAAAAGGGCGCGAGGCGCTTTGGAATTACGTGCAGACCAAGAATGTCGCCGTCAGGCTGAAAGGATAATCCATGAGCAGCTTTGACGAAGACCTGTTTCTAAAGGGACTGGAGCAGCGCAAGGCGACGCTGGGCGCAGAGTATGTCGAAAAGAACCTTGCTGCCGCAGACGATTTCACGAGGCCCTTCCAAGAGGC
>DATFJQ010000050.1:0-4067 GCA_035269125.1 Roseovarius sp. | reverse complement strand
AATCCATTTTGCCCGGTTTAAAGCACAAGAATTGTCAGGGCCGCCCGGTGTGCGTATCAATTTCTGCCATAGGCCGGGTGGAATAGACTGCGGGCTTCACCTTGCACGAAGCCGGGGCAGGGGCTACCTGTTGCCAGCATTCAGGAGACACAGATGACCCAACCGCTTGACCAGTTGACAGACGCCCTGCTTGACGCCGCCCGCAAGGCTGGTGCCAGCGCCGCCGACGCTATTGCGATCGAAGGCCGCTCGATGACGATCGACATGCGCGGCGGCACTCTTGAGCAGGCCGAGCGTGAAGAAGGCGTTGATGTCGGTCTGCGGGTGTTGGTGGGGCAACGGCAAGCCTGTGTGTCAGCATCAGATGCCCGCCCCGAGGTCTTGGGCGCGCTGGCGGAACGTGCGGTTGCCATGGCGCGCGAGGCGCCTGAGGATCCGTATATCGGGCTGGCCGATCCGGGGCAGTTGGCGCAAGGCTGGGATATGGCCGCGCTTGAGCTGTCCGATCCCACCCCCGAACCGTCGCCGCAGGATTTGCAGGACGACGCCCGCGAGGCCGAGGCGGCGGCGCTGGCCGTCAAAGGCGTGACACAGGTGCAATCGGCCAGTGCGGGCTATAGCTGGCGCGCGGTGCATATGGCTGCGACCAACGGCTTTTCCGGCGGGTATGAGCGCACAGACCGTGGGCTAAGCTGCGTTGCCATTGGCGGCGAAGGCACCGGGATGGAGCGGGATTATGATGGCGATAGCCGGATTTTTCAGGCCGATCTGCGCAGCGCGCTGGATATCGGGCGCAGCGCAGGCGAACGGACCGTGGCCGCCCTCAACCCCCGCAGGCCGCGCACCGGGGCCTATCCGGTGCTGTTTGATGAACGGATTTCATCGTCGCTGATCGGCCATTTGCTGGCGGCCAGCAATGGCGCGGCCATTACAAGGGGATCGTCGTGGCTGATGGGGCGTTTGGGGGATCAGGTATTGCCCAAGGGCCTGTCGGTGATCGAAGATCCGCACCGCCCGCGCGTCATGGGATCGCGCGCGTTTGATGCCGAAGGCCTGCCGACACAGCGCCGCGCGCTGGTGGATGACGGGGTTTTGACCGGCTGGGCGCTTGATCTGGCCAATGCCCGCAAGCTGGGGATGGACCCCACCGGCAGCGCCAAGCGTGGCACCAGTAGCCCGCCCAGCCCCGGCACGTGGAATATCGAACTGACACAAGGCCCGCACAGCCGCGATGACCTGCTGGTGCAGATGGGCACCGGGCTGTTGGTGACCTCGATGATCGGCGCCACGATCAACCCCAACACCGGGGATTATTCGCGCGGCGCCACGGGCTTTTGGGTGGAAAACGGGGAAATCGCCTATCCGGTCAATGAATGCACCATCGCCGGTAGTTTGCCCGAGATGCTGCGCAAGATGACCCCCGCCAACGATGCCCGCCCGTGGCTGAGCCGTGTGGTGCCGTCGCTTTTGGTTGAGGGGCTGACGATTGCCGGCGAGTGATCTTGATCTGCTGATCGACGCCGCCCGCGCGGCGGGCGTCGAGGCGTTGCGCCACACCGGACCAACCGCCAGACGTTGGGACAAACCGGGCGGACTTGGCCCGGTGACCGAGGCGGACATGGCTGTTGATGCGCTGCTGACCCAACATTTGCGCGGCGCGCGCCCCGGATATGGCTGGTTGTCGGAAGAAACCGAAGACAGTGATGCGCGCCTGTCATGTGAACGGGTGTTCATTGTCGATCCTATCGACGGCACGCGCAGTTTCATCGAAGGCTCGGGCACATGGGCGCATGCTTTGGCCGTGGCCGACAGGGGCGTGGTGACAGCGGCGGTGGTGTATCTGCCCGCCCGCGACAAGATGTATGCGGCCGCCGAAGGGCAGGGCGCGTTTTTGAACGGCGCGCCAATTCGTGTGACCGACCGTAACGACCTGAGCGGCGCGTCTTTGTTGGCCGCCAAGCCCAACCTTGCGCCGCAGCATTGGATTGGAGGCACGCCGGATGTGATCCGCGCGCACCGCCCGTCGCTGGCCTACCGCCTTAGCCTTGTGGCCGAAGGGCGCTTTGACGCGATGCTGACACTGCGGCCCAGTTGGGAATGGGATATTGCCGCTGGCGAATTGATCCTGCGCGAGGCCGGGGCGCAAACCTCGGACCGGATGGGGCAGACCTTGCGCTTTAACAACGCGCATCCGCAGGTGGATGGGGTTGTTGCCGCCAATCCAGCGTTGCATGACGCGATCACCCGGTCTTTGGCGCAAGACCAAAGCCGTTAGGCACCAGCCAAACAATAAACCTAATGGGTAGCAGGGGCTTGCCGCGCCGGACAATCCGGGTCTAATGCGGCGGGGGCAACAGGCAAGGCGCGCATGGCACGATCCGACAATATGACCGGGGCATTTCTGATGATGGCGTCGATGGCGGCTTTTACCGTCAACGATACTTTCATGAAGTCACTGGCCGGTGAGGTTCCGCTGTTCCAGCTTTTGTTCCTGCGCGGGATTCTGACAACGATTGCCGTGGGGCTCATCGCATGGTGGATGGGGGCGATCCGCGCGAACGTGCCGCGCCGAGACTGGGCGGCGATCGGGTTGCGCATGGTCGGTGAAATCGGCGCGGCCTATTTCTTTTTGACGGCGCTGTTTCACATGCCGATTGCCAATGTCACCGCAATCTTGCAGGCGATCCCGCTGACCATCACACTGGCCGCGGCGGTGGTGTTCCGTGATCCTTTGGGCTGGCGGCGGATGGGCGCCATTGTTCTGGGGTTCGTGGGCGTTTTGCTGATCGTGCGGCCCGGCACCGAGGATTTCAACGCTTATTCATTTTACGTTCTGGCCGCCGTGGGCTTTGTCACGCTGCGCGATTTGTCCACGCGGGCGCTGTCACGCGGGACGCCGTCGATGTTTGTCACGCTGATCACCTCGATCTCGATCATGGTGTTTTTCGGCATTGCCAGCCTGACGGATGACTGGGTGGCGATGGATGCGCGCGCCGCCGGGCTGACGGCTGGCGCGGCCTTCATGATCATCGGAGGCTACCTGTTTTCGATCATGGTAATGCGCGTGGGCGAGGTTAGCTTTGTGGCGCCGTTTCGGTATACCGGGCTGATCTGGGCCTTGGTTCTGGGCTGGCTGGTGTTTGGCGAATGGCCTTCGCCGCTGACCTTTTTGGGCGCGGCGATCATCGTGGGTAGCGGCCTGTTCACGCTGTATCGCGAGGCGCAACTGGGGCGGAAAACAAAGCTTTCACGTGATCTTCGTCCACGTTGAAGCGTTTGTGAAAGAAGCGCCGGCTCTTGTCATCCAGAGGCGTCAAGCGCCCGGTGCGTGTGCCTGCGCCTGAATCGTTGTCGTCATGCACCGCGCGCACATACATTGGCCATGTTGGCTCGATCAGAGTTGGCATTTTCTCGTGAAGCTTGTGATGCGCATAGTTCATGACCGTCTTTTTAGCACCGGGGCGGAACAGCACGGCCAGACCGCAGGCCCAGAACTGGGTTTGCACCGCGCGTGCGGCGATGCCTTGGGATGACAGGCGCGCGGTGTAGCCGCTGCGAAATTCAAACGCCATGGTTGGCCAGCTCTCGCGCAGACGGGCGCTATTGCGGGCCATGCGGCGCAGCGCCCGCACAAAACTCAGGCCGATGGCATCGTCATCATCCAGCCGAAACTGGAGAGACTCGGACGTGTCATCGGCCAATTCTTCTTGAATGGCCAATTGCATGGCCAGTCGGTGTTTCATCGGCTCCTTGGCCACGATACGGATTTGCGGCACATCGGCGGTGATATCGTGCAAGCGGTCCAGATACGGGCGCGGCAGGCTTTCACCGACCAAAACAAGAAAGGTGAAACGCGGATCAAGCTGCTTTGCGATGGATGGCAGCGTCAGCGCCTCGAAGTGTCGAAACCGCAATTCCATGCGGGCGGGGTCATACAAATAGGCCTCGCGTTCGGTGACACTCTCATGCATGCGCTTGAACCCACCGATAGCGGGATAGGAAAACCTGCAAATACCAATGACGCGCATGACTGTCCGATACTGTATTTCATTGCCTGCAAATAGCGA
>DATFJQ010000049.1:0-8943 GCA_035269125.1 Roseovarius sp. | reverse complement strand
TGTTGGACCGGCTGGAGGCCAGACAATGATTCGTGCGCAAACCGCTCAGCAGCCCGAGTTGCTGCCCGATCCCAACTGTCATGACGCCCGCGACCTGACCCAAGGCGGCACCACCGCCAGTATTATTCTGGACGGCAAGATTTACACGCTGCGCATCACCCGCGCTGGCAAGCTGATTTTGACCAAATGAAACATGATCGCGATATGGTCGGGGCATTCCCGGTGGCCGCGATGGCGCGTTTGCCCGGTGCCGAGGCGCTGGTGGTTCGCTGCTTGCGCGGCTGGAGCGATGGCCCCGAGGCGGTAATGGCCCTGCTGACGCCTGCGCTGGGCCCGGTCAAGGCGCGGGCCTGTCTGCGGGCCATGGGCGACGTGATGACCATTGTGTTGCGTCATGGCCGCCGGCCGATCATCCGCCACGGCGCGCGCTGTGCCTGTGTCGGCTCGGACGAGGCGATCTTTGCACATTTCGTCATGGTCGCGGCGACGGGCGAGCGTGAGGATGCCATGCTGATTGCGTCGCTGTTGGTTGAAGGGCCGTTACTGTTGCCGATGGTCGATGCGGCGCGTCAGGCAGGGCTTTATTTGTATCAGGCGGGGCTGCGGCAGGCGGCGGCCTTTCCCGAACCGGCCAGCGTCACCCGGCATTAGGAGGGGAAATCATGATCATCTGTCACTGCATGTCGATCACCGATCACGATATTCGCCGCGCTGTCGACTGGATGCGCGCGTCGGACCCGCAGGTTCTGATCACGCCGGGCAAGGTCTATCGCGCCTTGGGCAAGAAAGCGGACTGTGGCGGATGCCTGCCGCATTTCGTTGACACGCTGCGCGGATGTGACAACTTCGAAGTACCAATGCAATTGCGCGGTTTGCGCCGTGCTACCACACAGGGAAGACACCATGAAGGGCGATGAAAAGGTTATCGAATTTCTCAACAAGGCGCTGCGCAGCGAGTTGACAGCGGTCAGCCAGTATTGGCTGCATTACCGCCTGCAAGAAGATTGGGGCTATGGCAAGATCGCCAACAAAAGCCGCGAGGAAAGCATCGAAGAAATGCACCATGCTGACAAGCTGATCGAACGGATCATCTTTTTGGGCGGGCATCCGAACCTGCAAAAACTTGATCCGCTTCGGATCGGGGAAACCCTGCGCGAAACGCTTGAGGCCGATCTGGCCGCCGAGCATGGCGCGCGGAATTTGTACATCGAAGCCCGCCAGCATTGCGACAGTGTGGGCGATTATGTGTCGAAGAACATCTTTGAAGAGTTGATCGCCGACGAGGAAGGTCACATCGACTTTCTTGAAACGCAGATCGAGCTGCACGAAAGCCTTGGCGCGGAACGTTACGGTCTGCTCAATGCCTCGGCAGCCGATGAGGGCGACAGCTAGAGCCGGGAACAATCTGCCCTGAGGTTTGGGGCAACTGCCCCGGTGACGAAACGATAAAAACAGCGACCTTTATGGGGCGAGCGGCAAAGCTTTGCCGTGGGTGTTCCGTGGACGGCAGCCAGCAACCAACACGTACAAGGACGAGATAATGAAACACTCCATCAAGCTGATGCTGACGGCCACCGCGATCATGCTGGGCGGGCTAACACAGGCAGACGCCGAAGAGGGCGTATCGCATTACGAGGCGTTGCCCTCGGAAACGCTGGCGGAAGCGGTTGAAAACTTTGTGACCTATAACGACAAGGTCCAAGAGGTGCTGGCCCGCGAAGATTTGAGCGTGGCCGATATGGAGGAAATCCATCAGCTGACCTATACGCTGGAAATCGCGCTGGCCAAGATCAACGACGAACTGGGCGCGCTGCCCGTGGCTCTGGAAGAGGTGCATCTTGCCTCGGAAAGCGATAACCCCGCGGATTTGCGGGCGGTGGCCGAGGCGTATCTTGAAAAGGCCGAGGTTCTAGACCGCTAAGGCATCGCCCGGCGCAGGTGCCGCACTGTTTTAGTCGGGATTGGGCTGGCGCAGGCCGTCATTTTGTGGCAGCCATGCGCCAGACCCTTGGAAAGGCCCAGACATGTCCGAAAGCCTGCTGCACCGTCTTGCATGGATTATCGTGATCGTTTGCGTCGCGCCCATTCTGGCGGCGGGTTTGGCGGCGTTTACAGGTGATCTGGACACGTGGCGCGATGTTTTGTCGTCGGTTCTGCCACGCTATACGCGCACAACGCTTGCCTTGGTGGCGATTGTCGGGCTGTCCACCGCGATCGTGGGTAGCATCACGGCGTGGCTGGTCACGGTCTATCGCTTTCCCGGTGCGCGGTGGCTGGAGGTGGCGCTGGCCCTGCCGCTGGCCTTTCCGGCCTATGTGCTGGCCTATGCCTATACCTCGCTTCTGGATCATCCCGGTCCGGTGCAAACCCTACTGCGCGATCTGACGGGCTGGGGGCCGCGCGATTACTGGTTTCCCGAAATCCGCAGCCTTGGCGGTGCGGCGTTGATGCTGACCATCGTGCTGTACCCTTATGTTTACCTGTTGGCGCGGGCCTCGTTCCGGCAGCAATCCTCAAACGCCTTTCTGGTGGCGCGCACCTTGGGGCGTTCGCCGATGCGGGCGTTTTTGCGCGTAGCCTTGCCGATGGCGCGGCCCGCCATTGCCGGGGGCGCGTTGCTGGCGGTGATGGAGACCATCGCCGATTATGGCACTGTCGCGTTTTTCAACGTCCAGACCTTTGCCACGGGCATTTATCAGGCGTGGTTCAGCCTTGGTGACCGCGCGGCGGCGGCGCAGCTTTCGCTGTGCTTGCTGACCTTTGCGTTGCTTTTGGCCGGGTTGGAGCGCGCGCAGCGCGGCAAGGCCCGCACCGCAGGCCGCGGGGCGCGGTTTGAAACCATGGAAAAACCCCGCCTGACCGGCGCGTCCGGGTGGCTGGCCATGCTGATTTGCCTGCTGCCGGTTTTGCTGGGGTTCATCATTCCGGTGATCATGCTTGGGGTGATGGCCGTCGGGTCGGGGCAGACCCTGTTCGACAGCCGCTATCTGGACCTGATGCAGAATTCGGTCGTTCTGGCCGGTGTTGCGGCGGTGCTGACGGTGATTGGCGCGGTGCTGATCAGTTTCCGCGCCCGCACCCGGCCTGAACGCCGCTCGCGCCTGATGGTGATTGCGGCGGGGTTGGGCTATGCGGTGCCCGGCGGGGTGATTGCCGTGGGGCTGATGGTGCCGATGGCGGCGCTGGACAACCTGATCGACGATCTGACCGAGGCTTGGTTTGGCTTTGGCACCGGGCTTTTGATCACCGGGTCGATCTGGCTGATGATCGTGGCCTATTTCGTGCGCTTCATGGCTGCCGCGCTGAATGCCTATGACAGCGGAATGGCCACGGTGCCTGCGCATTACGACGCGATTGGCCGGTCTTTGGGTCAGCCGGGAACGCGCCTGTTGTGGCGGGTGCATCTGCCGGTGGCCCGCACCAGCCTGTTGACTGCGCTGCTGATCGTGTTCGTGGACGTGATGAAAGAACTTCCCGCCACGTTGATCCTGCACCCGTTCAACTTTCAGACGCTGGCGGTGCAGGCGCACAGGCTGGCCTCGGACGAGAGGTTGACCGAGGCGGCGGTGCCGTCGCTGGTGCTGGTAGCGTTCGGCTTGATCCCGGTGGCGTTGCTGTGCCGGACCTTAGGCCGTGACGCCAATCCGGGGCGGCAAAGCGCCAAGATGGGCACCGCAATCAGCGCGGGGTAGGGGGCCCGCGGTTTACTTTGCGCGGTGCAGCGGCCATAAGGCCCCCGTTCATACCAAGCAGAGTGTTTGCCAATGTCGCAGCCCGCGCCTTTCATGTCGTCGTTACTGGAGATCGAGACCGGGTGGATTGATTTCAACAATCACCTGAACATGGGCTATTATACGGTGCTGTTCGACCGCGCTGCGGATCAGGCGTTTGAAAGTTTTGGCTTTGGCTCTGACTACGTTCAAGAACAAAATCACAGCACCTTTTCAGCCGAATTTCACATCCGCTACCTGCGCGAGTTGAAGCTGGGCGACAGGGTGCGGTCTTCGTTCTGGCTGATCGAACATGACGACAAGAAGTTTCACAGCTTTCAGGAGCTTTATCACCAAGACGGCTGGCTGGCCGCGACTGGCGAAGGGCTGACCCTGCATGTCGATTTGTCCGGCCCCAAGGTGGTGCCGATGCCGTCAGACATCCGCACTCGCGTGGCCGCCATGGCCTCTGCACATGCCCAATTACCGCGCCCCGACGGTGTGGGCGCAAAAATCGGCCTGCGCCGCAAAGCGAAAGAGTAGCGCCACCGCGTGGTTCCGGGGCCTTACAGCCCCAGCTTTTGCGCGACGATCTGGTTTACCGCCTTGGGGTTGGCCTTGCCGCCGGTGGCTTTCATCACCTGACCCACGAACCACCCTGCCAGTTTCGGGTTGGTCTGCGCCTTTTCCACCTGCGCCGGGTTGTCGGTGATGATCTGATCCACCGCCGCTTCGATCGCGCCGGTGTCGGACACCTGTTTCATGCCGCGCTCGTCCACGATCTTGTCGGGCGCATCGCCGGTTTCGATGTGGATTTCCAAAACGTCCTTGGCCATTTTGCTGGAAATCTCGTCTTTGCCGACCATCGCCATGATCGCGGCGTTAACCTCGGGGGCGGCGATCTGGCGGGGGGGCACCTCGGCCTTGTTGGCGCGGCCCAGAACTTCGTTGATAATCCAGTTGGCGGTGCGTTTGCCATCGCCACCGGCCACCGAATCCTCGAAATACTGCGCCAGATCGACATCCGCGGTCAGAACGCTGGCGTCATATTCCGTCACGCCATAATCGGCGATGAACCGTGCCTTTTTCTCGTCGGGCAGTTCGGGCAGCGAGGCGGCAATGCCATCGACCCACGCCTGCTCAATCTCAAGCGGCAGCAGGTCGGGGTCGGGGAAATAGCGGTAATCATGCGCTTCTTCCTTCGACCGCATCGAGCGGGTTTCGCCCTTGTCGGGATCATAAAGGCGGGTTTCCTGCACCACCTCACCGCCGCCTTCGACGATCTGGATCTGGCGGCGCGCCTCGTATTCGATGGCGGCCTGAATGAACCGCATCGAGTTCATGTTCTTGATCTCGCAGCGCGTGCCAAGGTGGCTGAAATCCTGCGTTTCCATGTATTTCTCATAGGCGCCGGGGCGGCAGATCGACACGTTCACATCGGCCCGCAGGTTGCCGTTTTGCATGTTGCCGTCACAGGTGCCCAAGTAACGCAGGATCTGGCGCAGCTTGGTGACATAGGCGGCGGCCTCTTCGGGGCCGCGAATATCGGGGCGGCTGACGATTTCCATCAGCGCCACGCCGGTGCGGTTCAGGTCCACGAAAGACATCGCCGGGTCCATGTCGTGAATCGATTTGCCCGCGTCCTGTTCCACGTGAATACGTTCGATCCTCACCTTGCGGGCGATGCCGGGTTCCATATCCACCAGAATTTCACCTTCGCCGACCAGCGGGTGATACAGCTGTGAAATCTGGTAGCCTTGGGGCAGGTCGGGGTAGAAATAGTTCTTTCGGTCGAAGGCCGACCACAGGTTGATTTCCGCCTTCAGGCCCAGCCCGGTGCGCACAGCCTGTTCGATGCAATAGTCGTTGATCACTGGCAGCATGCCGGGCATCGCCGCATCCACGAAGGACACGTTCGAATTGGGCTCGGCCCCGAATTGCGTGGAGGCGCTGGAAAACAGTTTCGCGTTTGAGGCCACCTGCGCATGCACTTCCATGCCGATGACCAGTTCCCAATCGTGTTTCGCGCCTGCGATCACCTTGGGTTTCGGGGCTTCATAGGTCAGGTCTAGCATGTCGATCGTCTCCATCGCTCGTGACTTGGGCGTTTTAGGCCAGCGACGCGCGGCGGGCAAGGGTGCCTGCGTGATTTACAATGCGGGCAGGCGATACATTCCCGAAGGCGAAAACGCGATAGAACTGCCATCGGCGATCTCATCGGCAAAGCGCAGCGCGATGGCGCGCAGCGCGGCCTGCCGCCCCTTGGTGACAAGCGCCCGTCGCGAGGGCAGGGCCGGGGTCAGGCGCGGTGGCAGCAAAGCCTGTGACCAGATCAGCGGGTGCAGCTCTTGCAAATGGTCGGACAATATCCAATCGGTGCAGTCATGAAGGCGTTTGCGGGCTTGATCGGCTGCCGTGGTAAGTTGTGCGGGGCGATCACGATCAGGGGCCATGGAAATGGCGCAGAAAGCGGCCATCATGTTGGTGACATGCTGGTCGCGTTTGCGGGCCAGAATATCGCGCAGACCGTCGATGAAAAATGCCGTATCAACGGTGTTGAGGGCACCATCATCATGGGTCAGCGCATCCAGATAGACCCAACTATAGGCGCCTGCGCCCCAAAACTCGGCCGTGCGCGCGGTGGTTCGACGTGCCTCAAGCTCCAACTGGTCGTAATCGCCAAAATGCGCAGGCAGCAAATGCCGTCCAAGGGCCCGCATATAGGCGGGGCTGTCTGGGTCAAGGTCGATCAATTGCTCATAGGCATTGGCCAATTTGTGCCGGGCCTGCGGGTGGGCGGCCAGCAAGGCGCATTTCGCGGCGGCCACCGATGGCGCGTCCAGATCAACAGGGTCGAATGGCGCCATGATGTCATCTGCCCGCCGAAAATGGGCGGCTATGCGCAGTTTGCTTTCGGCTGTGTCAGCGACATGGCCTGTGGTAATGGCGGTTTGCCAAGCCCAGCCGATATCGAAATGGGTCAAGGCCACGACCAGCGCGCAGGCCGCGTTGCCATAGTGATCGCCAAGCATGTCCTCAAAGGCCTCGACCCCGGCCGGGTCAGGGATCATGCCATCATGTATCGCATCTTCGGCGGCGGCCACGACGTCACTGCGCGCGCCAAAGGCCAGCAGCATCGACGCCGCTTCGCCCCCCGGTGTGGACAGGCGGCAATCATCCGCATATTCGATCCGGGCGGCCAATTCTGCCCATTTTTCCTGACGGACCAGTTTCTGGCCAAGATCCTGATGAGTGGCGCGGGCCATCTCTTCATCGCTGACAGGCAACGATGGCAGGATGATGCGCTTGGTCATGGCGTCGAGATCATGCTGCGGTTTGCCGCGCAAACGCGCCAGCGCGCCCGCGAATCCAAAGCGCGGCTTTGGCGGTGCAGATTCAGTGTGCGATGTGTCACGGGTCGCGGATAAACGGGACGTGAACGGCATGTGCGCTCCACAAATACAGATACGAAAAACAAGGTGCCCGCGCATTCCGGCCAAAAAAGGGCGTTTGTAAGAAGATGGCGGGGAATTTGCGCCACTGACCCGCGGGATTGCCTTGCCCGGAAAAAACGGACAAACTGTGCCGATGCGACACTATGCTGTCTTTTTCTGTTTTCTATGCTGTCTGGTTGGTGGCGGTGCGGTGCTGCGTGCTGAACAGCCGCCAGCCACAGCCCAGCTTGGCTTGGTCAAACCGCCCGCAGGGCGCGAAGGCAATCTGCCGCGCACCCGGTGGGAGCATAAGGGTGCGCAAGGCCAAATCTGGACGCGCGCGGCCCTTTCGGCCTTGAAAACGCATGGCCAAGTTCTGACCGATATGGTGCCGCGCGACATCAGCGAGTGGTGCCCGGCCTATCCCGAGGCCGATGCCAAGGGGCGGCGGGCGTTTTGGGTTGGCTTTCTGTCGGCACTGGCCAAGCACGAAAGCACCTATCGCGCCGACGCCGTGGGCGGCGGCGGGAAATGGTATGGATTGCTGCAAATCTTACCATCAACCGCGCGCGGCTACGGCTGCCGCGCGGGCAGCGGATCGGCCCTGAAACACGGCCCCGACAATCTGAGCTGCGCGATCCGCATCATGGCGCGCACTGTGCCGCGCGATGGTGTCGTGTCCCACGGTATGCGCGGCGTTGCGGCAGATTGGGGGCCGTTTCACAGCCGCTCCAAGCGCGAGGATATGCGCGCTTGGGTGCGCGGCCAAAGCTATTGCAAACCGATCAGCTCGGTGCGTCCCAAGGCGCGGCCCTTGCAGCCCACGCAGATCAGCACCGCCGATTGATTCCGTTCAGACCCCGCGAATGCGGCTGACCATTTCCATGGTGTCGCGGCTTAAATTCGGGGTGGCAAGAATACGGTCAAGTTCCTGCGCGATCATGGCCTGCCGCTGATCATCATAGCGTTTCCATGTCTCGAACGCCGAGCACATCCGCGCGGTGGTTTGCGGGTTGACCGGGTCCAGCCGGATCAGCCAATCAGCCAACAAGCGATAGCCCGCGCCGCGGACATGATGAAATCCCGCCGGATTGGCCGCAAGCGCACCAAGGGTGGCACGGAACCTGTTAGGATTTTTCATCCCAAAATCAGGATGTTGCGTCAGCCGTTCGGCCACGGTGGCGGCCTCTTCGGGGTCAGCGTTGATAATCTGCATCATGAACCATTTGTCGATCACCAGCCGGTCATCGCGCCATTGGTCATAGAACTGTGCCGTGGCCCTATCGCCCTTGCCCGCCTGCAACAGGCACGACAGCGCCGCCAGTTGCTGGGTCATGTTGGTGGCGGCGTCATATTGGCGTTGCGCCTGCGCGCCGCCATCGGTGCGGGTGATCAAGGCCAGCGCCGCATTGGCCAGTGCCCGCGCGCCGGATTGTTCGGCATCGGGGCGATAGGGGGCCTCGACCTGATATTGCGCATACAATCGCACCGCCAAATCCTGACAGTGCTGTGCGCGGGCCTGCCGCAGGGTTTCAAGCGCCTCCCATATCGCTTGCGGGTCGGGGGTGTGGCCTCGGTCATGCAGGGTTTGCGCCAGATCATCCTGACTGGGCAGGCCAAGCGCAAGCGCACGAAACGCCGGGTCAAGGCTGTCGTCGCGGGCCACGGCCTGCACCGCGTCCAGATAGGCGGTATCCGGCGCGGCCCCGTCGAGGATCATCGCGATCAGCCCTTCGCGGGCCAAGGCGCGCCCGGCCTCCCATTTGTTGAACGGGTCGGTGTCATGGGCCAGCAGAAAC
>DATFJQ010000048.1:0-9428 GCA_035269125.1 Roseovarius sp. | reverse complement strand
GAGCGGCTCAATCCCGCTGGCCCCGGCGCAATAGTCCTTGAGCGCGTCCAGTTCGCCCTCAGACGCGATCATCAATTCGCCACGCGGCGACAGAAGCGAGTGATCGGACACGCCGTCGGGCTGTTCCAGCAGCGGCGCAGAGGCTGCGTTGAGCGCGCGCAGGGTGGCGTTGCCATAGTTGCGAATGAACACCGCCGCCGAGCGGCCCGTTGAGTGATAGCCAAGCTGCGTCTCGCCTTCCAGCAGGACCACACGGGCAAAGGCGGCCAGTTCGGCGGCAGCGCTGACCCCGGCGATCCCGCCGCCGATCACGATGATGTCGGGCTGGGTCATGCAGCCTCGAACCCGGTTAGAACGGCGGTCAGGTTTTCGCCCAGTTCATCGCACAGGTATCCGCCCTCCTGCACGAACAGGGTGGGCAGGCCAAGCCCGGCAATCGCCGCCCCGATCTGGCCGAACCCCGGCGTCGTCACGGCAAAGCCCTGAAATGGGTCGCCTTCATAGGCATCGAGGCCCAAGGCCACCACAACCACATCGGCCCCAAAGGCTGCTACCCGGTCTAGCGCGGTATCAAGCGTTTTGAGATAAGCCGCATCATCGGTGCCGCGCGGCAGCGGCAGGTTGAGGTTATAGCCCATCCCACGACCTGTTCCGCGTTCGTCCGCATGCCCCCAGAAAAACGGATAAAACCGGATCGGATCGGCATGAACCGAAACGGTCAGCACATCATCTCGGTCATAGAAAATTCCCTGCGTGCCGTTCCCGTGATGCACGTCCACATCCAGAATGGCCGGGCGCAAGCCCTTGGTGCGCAGGCGCTCTGCGGCGATGCCCGCATTGTTCAAAAAGCAAAAGCCACCGGCCAAATCGCCAAAGGCATGATGCCCCGGCGGGCGCGACAAGGCGTAGGCGGCACGCTCTCCGGCCATCAACAGATCGGCCCCGGTGACAGCCACTTGCGCCGACCAATAGGCGGCCTCCCATGTGCCTTCGCCAATCGGGCAGGCCGTGTCGGCCTGATGATAGCCCGCTTGCCCAACTGCAGATTTGGGGTAGCTGTCACTGCGGTTCGCGGGGTGGATGTTGGGGATCACCTCATCCCCCGCATTAGGGATACGCTGCCAGCGCGTGTAGATATTTTGCAAAAACGTCACATATTCGGGCGAATGCAGCGCGGCAATCGGCCCAAGGCCCGCATCACCGCAGCCATGCATCGTACATCCGGCGGCGCGTGCGCCTTCGGTCAGCTTTTCGATCCGGGCAGGTTGTTCGGGGCTTGGCAATAGTTTGCCATTGGCCATGAAATGCTTGGGGTCATGGCGCCATTGCCGGTCGTCGAAGATCGCTTTCATCGTGCATCCCTTATCAATCGGCCAAGGCCATCCGGCCCCAATTTCATAACCGTTGCGGCGGTGTCGGGTTTGAACCCAAGACGGTCATAGAACCGGCGCGAGGCGTCCGAGCTGTGATAGACAGCCAAAGACATCCAATCGGCGTGCCACAGGCCCCCCGCACGGTCTGCCGCAGCGGCCAAAAGGCCGCGCCCCAGACCCTTGCCGCGCGCCTCATCCGACACCCAAAGATCGGAAACGTAAAGCCCCGGCGCACCGCGAATGGTGGAAAACACCGGGCTGAACAGGACCGCGCCGCGCAACATATCACCCTCCAGCGCCAAAATGGCATGGGCCGATGGATACGCCCCACCCAAGGCCGCGCTCAACGCATCCTGTCCGGCCACATGCACATCCCCCAAATCATCGCTGAGATGGCGCAGCGCCGTGTCGAGCAGATCAACATCTTGATCATTGTGAACGGTGCGAAATTGCATAGTAACCAGCCCCTCAGATGGCGGTTTTGTCGCGCCCCTTGAGGCCCAGCATCACGCGCGCCTCGTCCGGGGACACAACGGTGCGGCCCAAATCCTCAACGATACGGCGGATCTTGGTGACCTGTTGCGCGTTGGTTTCGGCCAGCGTTCCGCGCGCGATGGTCAGACTATCTTCAAGCCCGACGCGCACATGCCCACCCATGGCCGCGGCCATGGTGATCAGCGGCATTTGATAGCGGCCCGCCGCGAGGACCGAGAACATGTAATCCTCGCCAAACAGCTTGTCGGCGATGCGCACCATATGGGTCAGGTTTTCCGGGTCAGGGCCCATGCCCCCCAAAACGCCAAACACGAATTGAATGAACAACGGCGCGCGCACCAAACCGCGATCCACGAAATGCTTGAGCATATAAAGATGGGACAGGTCGTAGCATTCAAATTCGAACCGCGCGCCACGATCGGTGCCAAGTTCCGTCAGGATGCGCGCGATATCGCGTGGCGTGTTCTTGAACACCAGATCGTCCGAGCCTTCGAGGAACGGTTTTTCCCAGTCGTGTTCCCACTCGGTGATCCGCGCGGCCATCGGATACAGCGCAAAGTTCATGGTCCCCATGTTCAACGACGCCATTTCCGGTGCCGCCCCTTTGGGGGCTGCCAGCCGCTCATCAAGGCTCATGACCGCGCTGCCGCCTGTGGACAGGTTCAGCACCGCATCGCATCCGGCATGAATGCGCGGCAGAAACGCCATGAAGTGTTCCGCATCCGCCGAGGGCCGCCCGGTTTCAGGATCGCGGGCATGCAAATGCAGGATCGAGGCCCCAGCCTGCGCCGCGCCGATTGCCTGTTCGGTGATCTGATCCGCCGTCACCGGAAGGTATGGCGACATCGACGGCGTATGAATGGACCCCGTGACAGCACAGGTGATGATAATGCCTGACATGGGCCAGTCCTTATGCGATCTTGTCCAGCTCGGGACGGATTTCATCGGTGAATTGCGCCAACGAGGCATCCAGCATCTGGGTGATTTCATCCAGATGCGCCTCGGTCACGATCATCGGCGGGGCGACGATGATATGATCCCCCTCAACCCCGTTGCGGGTGCGCCGCGAATAGACGATCAGGCCGTTGTCATAGGCGATGTTCACGAACCGATCGAACGCTTTCAGATGCGCGGGCAAGGGCGCTTTGCTGCCCCGGTCGGCCATGAATTCGAACGCGGTCAACAGGCCCATGCCGCGCACGTCCCCGATGATCGGATAGCGCTGCATCAAGCCCTCTAGCCGCTGCATCAGTTTCGCGCCCATCGTGGCCGCGTTCTGTACCAAGCCCTGCCGTTCGATTTCGTCGATCACGGCCACGCCCGCCGCGCAGGCCAGTGGGTTTCCGGCGTAGGTATAGCCATGCAGGAACCCGCCCCAATCCAACACCGCCTCGACCAGCCGTTCATGCGCGGCCATCGCCCCCAAGGGCACGTATCCAGCGGCAAAGCCTTTGGACATCACGATGATATCGGGCTGTAAATCCCAATGCTCGCAAGCCAGAAACTTGCCGGTACGGCCTGCGCCGGTCATCACTTCATCAAGAATAAGCAGCACACCGTATTTGCGGCAAATCTCTTGGACACGTTCCATATAGCCCTTGGGCGGCGGCAACGCCCCGGTTGAGGCCCCGCCAACGGGTTCGACCATGAAGGCAAGCACGGTGTCCGGGCCTTCGGCCAAGATCTGCGCCTCAAGCATGTCGGCGTAATGATGGCCTGTGGCCTCGTCTTCGGGGTCAAGCCCATCCAGATAGGCGCGCGGGGCCGGTATTTTCGGCATCGCTTGCATCATCGGATCAAACGGTTTGGTCAGCGGATCATATGACGTGATCGCCAAGGCGCCCAAGGTGCAACCATGATAGCTGGGCGCGCGGGAAATGATTTTCCACCGGCTATCTTGCCCCACGGCAATGGCATATTGCCGTGCCAGTTTCATCGCGCTTTCCACCGCCTCGGACCCGCCCGAGACGAAAAACACCCGGTTCAGCCCCTCGGGGCAAAGGGCAGCGGTTTTGGCCGCCAGTTTTTCCGAGGCTTCGGTTTCAAAGTGCAACCGATAGCCAAAGGTGGATTTCTCCATTTGGCGGCGCATCGCCTCAAGCACGTTTTCGTTGGAATGGCCGATATTGCACACCATCGCCCCGCTGGACCCATCCAGATAGCGCTTGCCGTCAACGTCCCACATATATACGCCGCGCGCCTGATCCAGCACCGGGCGGCGCTGACGTCCTTGATAGAACAGGTGGCTTGGTCTTTGGTTCATTTTATTCCCCCGGCAAAGCGGCGCAATCCTGCGGTCGCAAATGCAGATTAATTTGGCTGCCCTCGGCAAACGGGTGGCCGTCTATCATGTTGATCGCTTGCAATTGGGTCTCGCCTGCTCGCACGAAATAGCGCACAGCCTGCCCTTGGTAATCCACTGTTTCCACGGTGGCCGGAACCGATATTACGCCATCGGCGGGCTTGTCTTTGGACAACAGCAACTTTTCGGCCCGCACCACCAGTTTGGCGGGCCCGGCCCCGGTGACCCGTGGGGCTTTGGCTGCGGGCACGCTCATCTGTCCGAAAATCGGGGCCTCAAGCGTCACGTCGCCACCCGCCTGTGTGCCGGTGCACTTGGCTTCAAGGATATTCGACGCCCCAAGGAAGTTGGCGACAAACTCGCTTGCGGGCGTGTTGTAGACCTCTTCGGGCGCGCCCACCTGTTCGACCCGACCGGCAGACATCACGACAATCTGGTCAGACATCGCCAACGCCTCGGATTGGTCATGGGTCACAAACACGGTTGTCACGCCGATACGCTCCTGAATGCGTTTCAATTCCACACGCATATCTTCGCGCAGATTGGCATCAAGCGCCGAAAGCGGCTCGTCCAGCAACAAAACATCGGGTTCGATCACGATGGCGCGCGCCAATGCGATGCGCTGCTGCTGACCGCCTGACAGTTCCTTGGGATAACGGTGGCCGACATGCGGCAATTGCACCAGCTCCAGCGCCGCCTCAACCTTGGCGGGGATATCCGATTTGGCAACATTGCGATACTTCAGGCCAAAGGCCACATTTTCCGCCACGGTCTTGTGCGGAAACAGTGCGTAGTTCTGAAACACCAGCCCCAGATTGCGTTTGTGAATCGGCACATCGTTCACACGCTTACCGCCGATCAGAATCTCACCTTCGGTCGGATCCAAAAGGCCCGCAATCATCCGCAGGTTTGTGGTTTTGCCACAGCCTGACGGCCCCAGCAGAGTCACAAAAGCGCCTTCTGGAATTTCCAGTGACGAGCGGTGCACGGCGGTGAAATTGCCAAACCGCTTGACGATATTGTTCAGGGTGACGGCGCTCATCGCGGTCTCCTATTTTGCGCGGCCGCGCGGGGCGTCGGGCACGCAATTTCGAAATTGCGTGTCCAAGGCCGTTCGAACGGCCTTGGCACTTTTGCGGATCGGGTCGCTCAATACCCGCGCTGAACGCGACTGAAGGTTTCGGACCATTCGGCCTCGTTGCCGTTCCAATAGGTCGGATCGGCAAATGTCAGCGATTCCAACGTGCCGGTCGGGTCATAGGCGGGCAGGGTTGGGATTTTGTCGCCCAGATCCACCTTGGTGCCATCCAGCGCCGGGGGATAGTTCTGGCCTTCGGCCACCGCAATCGAGGTTTCGGGCGCCAGCATGAAGTTCAGAAGCTCCTCGCAGGCCTCAACCGGGCTGCCCTTCAGAACGTGCAGGCATTCCTGCCATGCAAAGCTGCCGGGCGCGTCGTAATAGCCGATATCGTGGCCTTCTTGTTGCAGCGCGGCGATACGGCCCGACCAGCCTTCGGTGACATAGATTTCCTCTTCGGCCAGCAGGCTCATCAGTTCGGCCCCAGATGACCAATATTTCAGCGCCAGATCGCGGTGGCTGCGGATAGCATCCCAGACGGCCTCCATATCCTGGATGTTGTTCGGGTCTTGGCCGGTCTGAAGCGCGCCATACCAGATGCGTGTGCGCCATTCGCCCCAGCCGCCGATCTTGCCCTTGTAGGCTTCGTCGATCAGGATGCTGGCGCCTTTTTCTTTCATCTCGTCGTCCGAGATATACTTGCGGTTATAGGCCAGACCGGTTGTGCCATAATCATACGGCACCGCCGACAGGTAATCGGGCGTCACACCGCGGAACGCACTTGTCAATGCGTCCATGACCAAAGACATGTTGGGGATGTTGTCTATATTCAATTCGACCGTCAGGCCAAAGTTCACGTAGCGCGCGTAATCGAACACACCCGACAGGTGCGCGATGTTGTATTCGCCCTCTTGGCTGGAGCGGACCTGCGCCAGATATTCATCGCTGCCGGCAAACGTGCCGTCGACCACGGTAATGCCCGTCGCCTCGGTGTAGGGGTCAAAGGCGTGTTCGCGGAACGCCTCGGACACAACGCCGCCCCAGCCGTCAAAGCGCACCTGCTTGACCTCTTGCGCGTGGGCAAATTTTGCGAACGGTGTTTGCACGCCATAGGCAAGACCCGCCGCACCGATCAGGCCCAGAAAGTTGCGCCGGTCCAGATCGCCGTTGCGATAGCGGTCCAGCAGGCGTTCATATCTTTTGGTATTGTCCATTTCATTTCTCCTTGTTGATGGGGTCGCGGTTCTTAGGTGCCGCTTTTCATTGCAAGTTTCCGGGCCACCGCCGCACCCAGCAGCGGCAGACCGACTGTCATTATGATCATCACCGTGCCCAATGCGTTGATTTCCGGGCTGATCGAGTTGCGCAGCATCGAAAAAATCTGCGTTGGCACGGTTTCCACGCCGCCGGGTTTCCAGAACAGCGTGCCGGTGATGTCGTCGAAACTGATGGTGAAGGCAAACAGCGCGCCCGCCGCCACGGCGGGCAGCATCAGGGGCAACGTGACCGAGAAAAAGGTTTGCACCGGATTGGCCCCAAGGCTAAGCGCCGCCTCTTCCACATCGCGCTTGATGCTGACAAGGCGGGCCTGCACCACCAATATCACGAAGGGCAGGGTAAAAATCACATGCCCCGCCAGCAACAGCGCAAAACTTTTGCCAAGCCCCAGCCAGTTCAGGAACAACAACAGCGCCACGGCCAAAACAACCTCGGGCACCAGAATGGGCGCGATTAGCAAAGTGGTGATCGTGTTGCGCCCCGGTACGTTGTAGCGCACCAAGGCAAGGCTGGCCAAAACACCCAATGTCGTCGAGATGACAGCCGTCATCAGGCCCAGCACGATAGATGTGCGAAACGCGCGCATCACGGCGTCGTTGTTCCACAACTCTTCGAACCACCGCAGGGAAACTCCGCTCATCGGGAAGCTGCCGAATTGGTTTGCGTTGAACGACAACAGCACAACCACAGCCACCGGCAAGAACATGAAGCCGTAAACCAAAATGGTCCAGATCCGGATTGCATTCCACCCCATCAGCCCAACCCCTTGGCCAGTTGCGACATACCCAGATACCGATTGTATATGGCCACCAGCACGCCCAGAACGATCAGCAGCAACAGCGACAGCGCCGAGCCAAGCGGCCAGTTCAGCTGTGTAATGATCGCCTCGAACACAAGATTGGCGAACATGGCGTCACGCGGGCCGCCCAGAATGACCGGGGTGATGTAGGTGCCCGCGCCCAGAACAAAGCACAACAGCCCGCCAGCCGCCAAGCCCGGCAGCGACAGCGGCAACGTCACCTGTAAAAACGCCTGCCACCGCGTCGCCCCAAGCGAGGTTGCGGCATCTTCCAGATTGGTATCAATCCCTTCAAGGCTGACATAGACGTTCAAGACCATGAACGGCAGCAAGAAGTGCACCAGACCCAGAATAACCGTGCCTTCGTTGTAAAGCATCTGTATCGGATCCGAGATCACGCCAAGCGACAGCAACAAACTGTTCAGCGCCCCGGAGGTGCCCAGAATGTTGATCCAACTCATCGTGCGAATGATGTAGCTAATCCAGAACGGCAGCATCAAAAGCAACAAAAGAATCATCTTGCTGCCCTTGGATCGCGCGATGAAATACGCCGCCGGATAGCCCATCAAGGCGCAAACCACCGTCGTGATCGCCGCGATTTTCAGCGTGTTGAACAGGATGTCGCGATAGAACCGGTCGGTCAGAACCTTCTGCCAGTTATCCAGATAAAAACCGACCTGATCACCCCCGACCGCCGAGCGCAGCCAGAACGAATAAACGATGATGAAAATCAAAGGGACAAGCAAAAGGAGCGTCACCGCGCCAAGCGCCGGTGACAGCAAAATCCAAGGTTGTCGGGCCTCACGGGCTTCGACCGACATGCATCTCCCCTCGATGAATTGAATACCCATTTTGACAGGGCTTGCGTTTACGATGCAAAGCGGACAATCATTTATCAAATAGATAATTAGAATTGTGAGTATTGATCAAATCAATGCATGAGCCCGACTTCACCCCGGACCACGCTGATCGAATGATGCGCGAACTGGATTGGAATCTGTTGCGCAGTTTCGTTGTGCTGGCGCAGTCCCGCTCGGTGACCGAGGCCGCGCATAAGCTGCGACTAACCCAGCCTTCACTTTCTACTGCGCTGAAAAAGCTGGAAGATCGCGTTGGCCGGCGCCTGATTGATCGCAAGCCGGGGCATTTCGAACTGACCAAGGCCGGTGAGGTTTTGTATCGCGAGGCGGTCGATATTCAGGGCTCGATCCTGCGCTTGTCGACCCTCATGCGCGAGATGACCGATGAGGTCACGGGCCATGTGCGCATCGCTTTGGCCAGTCATGTCGTGTGCCCATTATTTGATCAGGTGCTGGCTGATTTCCACGCCGAACATGCTGGCGCAACCCTGTCGATTGATGTGCTGTCCTCGTCCGAGGCCATCAGCAGCGTCTCGGGGCGCTTTTCCTCATTTGCCGTCTGCCTTGTGCACAAGCGCAATCCCAAGCTTGAATATCTGCGCCTCTACCGTGAATTTTTTGGCTTGTTCTGCGGCCCCCCGCATCCACTGTTCGGGCGAACCGGCCTGACACGGGCTGATCTGGAAGGCCATTCAGCCGTCAGCTTTGAAACCGACCGATTGCAAGACGCGCTGAAACCCGTCGCCCTGATGCGCGCCGAAGCGAATATGGGCGAACTGGTCGTGGGCACCTCCAGCCATCTAGAAGAGGTCCGGCGCATGATCATTGCAGGGCTTGGGATTGGCCCCCTGCCCCTGCATGTTGCCAAACGCGACGTGGAGGACGGCACGATGTGGCAACTACCCCCCTATGAAGCGACACCGGCGATTGACGTGCATGTGGTCTGGAACCCCAAGGCCAGCCTGAACCGGGCCGAACAATCCCTGCTGACACGGCTGCAAAGCCAAATCGAATCCACCCCGATGGCAGACCGAACTTATCGCTAGGCCAGACCGGCATGCGCATAACTTAACGCCGGGTCAAAAGGGTGCGTTTAAAGGGGTTTTGGTAGCGGAGGAGGGACTTGAACCCCCGACACGCGGATTATGATTCCGCTGCTCTAACCACCTGAGCTACTCCGCCAGAACGAGGCGGTAGGTAAGACAGGCCGCGTCCTGCGTCAAGGCGAAAAACCGCATTTGCC
>DATFJQ010000047.1:0-6867 GCA_035269125.1 Roseovarius sp. | reverse complement strand
TGGCCGAGGTCTTGCACCATCTTGACGGGCCGTTTGATGTGCTGGGGCATTCGATGGGCGGCAAAGCGGCCATGGTTCTGGCGCTGACCCGGCCCGAACTGGTGAACCGCCTGATCGTGGCCGACATAGCGCCCGTTGCCTACACGCACAGCCAGATACAGTTCATCGACGCCATGAAAGCCGTCGATCTGTCACAGGTTGAAAAACGATCAGACGTGGCGGATCAATTGGCGGGCGTCTTGGACGATCCGAACCTGATCAGCTTTTTCACCCAATCCATTGATTTAAAATCCAAAAATTGGCTTTTAAATCTCGATATTCTGGCAAAAGAGATGCCAAAAATTCTGTCTTTCCCCGATCTATCCGGGCACTATAGCGGCCCGACATTGTTTTTGTCCGGGGCGAATTCAGACTACGTGAAGCGCGACTATCGGGACAGGATCAAAGCGCTGTTTCCCAAAGCGCAGTTCGCCAAAATACCCGAGGCCGGGCATTGGCTGCACGCTGAAAGACCCCGCGAATTCGAAGCAGCGGTGCGGACTTGGCTGGGCTAAGCGCTGTTCAATCCACACCAAAGCCGTGTGGATTTTCGTCGCAAGACCACCAATCAATCGCCTGAATAAAGCTCGCGCGCGACCAGCCATGACACAGGAATTGCCGCGACGAATCCGGCGATTGCCGAGATGATAACCGGCATCGTCGTGTCAAAGCCCGAAACCAGCGCGGCGATCATCGCCGATCCGGCGAACGTGGTGCCGATGAACAGATAAAGAATAAGTCCCAAACGCAGCATGTCGTACCCTCGTGGATGAAAAACCTCGCGCATAAGCTCATATTATCGCGCAGGCGTGCGGATCGCTTTGATCTGCGTCAGTTCTCATCGTGTATTGCATGGGCCACCAGCCACGCCACGGGAAAGGCCAGAACGAACCCGGCCAGAACCGCCCCGCCCAAGGCCCACGCCCCGCCTTGGCCCATGACCAACAGCACAACGATGCCGACACCGGCTAGGGTGGACCCGATAAAGAGATGCAGGATTGTCATAAGCCACAGCATGGCGCGCCTTTCGAATGGATGACCGCGGGCAAGGTCTAAGCGCGCCGGGGCAGGCGCGCCTTGATCTGTGTCAGCGTTTATTGACGAACTCGGTCAGAATGACGATGCGCTGGTGTTCGACGCGGCCTTCGATATGGGCCGGATGGTCGGGAACAAGAGAAATATTGCGCATAGCGGTGCCGCGTTTGGCGGTAAAGCCCGCGCCGGGGATGGGATTTGAGGTGGTCGCATTTGGTGCGCAGTGAATGCGCACCCTACGCCGGGCAGCGTTCAGACGGGGGAAGCCTGCAGCGCTGTTGGTTTTTCACATCTGAAATGGATCACTCATCCATCTTCAGCGCGGAAATGAACGCCTGTTGGGGGATTTCCACCTTGCCGAACTGGCGCATCTTCTTTTTGCCCGCCTTCTGCTTGTCCAGCAGTTTCTTCTTACGGCTCACGTCGCCGCCGTAGCATTTGGCGGTCACGTCCTTGCGCATGGCTGACAGCGTTTCGCGAGCGATGACCTTGCCGCCGATGGCCGCTTGGATCGGGATCTTGAACATGTGGCGCGGGATCAGATCCTTGAGCTTTTCACACATCGCACGGCCGCGCATTTCGGCCCGGTCGCGGTGCACCATCATCGACAGCGCATCGACCGGTTCGTCGTTAACCAGAACCTGCATTTTTACAAGGTTATCAGGCCGGTAGCCGGTGATCTCATAGTCAAACGAGGCATAGCCCTTGGTCACCGATTTCAGACGGTCGTAGAAATCGAACACCACCTCGTTCAGCGGCAGGTCATAGACCACCATGGCGCGGGCGCCTGCATAGGTCAGGTCCATCTGGATGCCGCGGCGATCTTGGCAAAGTTTCAGAACGTCGCCAAGGAATTCGTCGGGCACAAGGATGGTGGCCTTGATGCGCGGCTCTTCGACATGGTCCACATAGGTCAGGTCAGGCATGTCGGCAGGGTTGTGCAACTCCTCCATGCCGCCGGCTTTCATGTAGATGTGATAGACCACGGAAGGCGCAGTGGTGATCAATTCGATATCGTATTCGCGTTCGATCCGGTCGCGGATCACCTCAAGGTGCAAAAGCCCCAGAAACCCGCACCGGAAACCAAAGCCAAGGGCGGCGGAATTTTCCATTTCGTAGGAAAACGAAGCGTCGTTGAGGGCCAGCTTCTCGATCGCGTCGCGCAGGCTTTCGAATTCCGAGGAATCAACCGGGAACAAGCCGCAGAACACCACCGGGACCGAAGGCTTAAAGCCCGGTAGCGGGGTTTCGCATTGCTTTTTCTCGTGGGTGATCGTGTCGCCGACGCGGGTATCGCGCACTTGTTTGATCGACGCGGTGATAAACCCGATCTCGCCCGGCCCCAGTTCATCGACCACGGTCATTTCAGGGCGGAACACGCCGATGCGGTCAATGCCGTAGGTCGCACCGGTTTGAATCATGCGGATCTTGTCACCCTTTTTCATCACCCCGTCCATGATCCGGACCAGCACGACAACGCCAAGGTAGGGGTCATACTTACTGTCCACCAGCATCGCCTTGAGCGGCGCGTCACGATCACCCTTGGGGGCGGGCAGGTGATGCACAATGGCCTCAAGGGTTTCGACAATGCCTTGCCCCGTCTTGGCCGAGACCGGAATCGCACCTGAGGCATCAATGCCGATCACCTCTTCGATTTGTTCAGCGACGCGGTCAAGGTCGCTGGCGGGCAGGTCGATCTTGTTGAGCACGGGGATCAACTCATGATTGGCATCAATCGCCTGATAGACATTGGCCAGCGTCTGCGCCTCGACCCCTTGAGTGCTGTCGACCACCAGCAGCGAGCCTTCAACCGCGCGCATGGAGCGAGAGACCTCGTAGGCGAAATCGACATGGCCGGGGGTGTCAATCAGGTTCAGCACATATTGCTCGCCGTTTTGCGCGGTGTAGTCGATGCGCACGGTATTGGCCTTGATGGTGATGCCACGCTCGCGTTCGATATCCATCGCGTCCAGAAGCTGTTCCTTCATGTCGCGTTCGGCCACGGTGTCGGTCATCTGGATCAGACGATCGGCAAGGGTGGATTTACCGTGGTCGATATGCGCCACGATCGAGAAATTGCGGATATGCGAGAGCGGTGTCATGATGGGGGATATGCGGTGTAATTGCGTGGGGGTCAATGGCCTGCGTGAAGGTGCTGCGGCCCTTTGTGCATTTGGCCAATCGGGATTTTACCCCGCGCCGCGCACAACTGGCAAACGGAGGCAGCGATGACCGATCAGATTGCGACAAACGCCCAGATCACCGGACGGGTGCAAGGCGTGTCGTTCCGGGCATGGACGCAAGCGCAGGCACAGGCGCGCGGGCTAATGGGCTGGGTGCAGAATGAACCTGACGGCACAGTGACAGCATGGATCGAAGGACCGCCAGCGGTGGTACGGGACATGCTGACCAAGCTGCATGACGGGCCGTCGGTGGCGCGGGTCGACCGGGTGGTCAGCACCGAGGTCGCGCCACAAGGGTTTGAAACATTCGAGATCCGGCGCTAAGCGGGCTGACCGTTTTGAAAGTGCGCGCGCGCAGAACCTTGAAAAGGTTCCGGTCCGATTTCTTTCAACGAAATCTGCCCCCTACCCCGTCCGCGCGCCAATGCGGCGGGTCATATCAAGCATACGGCACGAAAAGCCCCATTCGTTGTCATACCAGCCAAACACCCGCAGCAACCCGCCCGCGGATACGGATGTTTCCGGACCGACAAGGATCACCGACTCGGGCCGCCCGCGCAAATCCGAGCTGACCAGCGGTTGCTCGGTCCAGCCAAACACCGCCGAACGCTCGGACGCGGCGCGCAGCACGGCGTTGACGCCGTCTTCGGTGACATCTTCACGGGTCTGTACCGTCAGGTCGATGCAGGACACGCTAGCCGTGGGCACACGGATCGCGCGGGCCTCGATCCGGCCTTTCATGTGGGGCAGCACAAGGCCTGTCTGGTGCTGCGCACTGGTGGTGGTAGGCACCATCGACAGGGCGGCGGCGCGGCTGCGCTCGGGCGCGCTGCGCGGTTTGTCCACCGTGGGCTGGCTGCCGGTGTAACAATGCACGGTGGTCATCTGACCGCTGACCACGCCAAACGCATCATCCAACAGGCGCACCAAGGGGGCCAAAGCGTTGGTGGTGCATGACGCGTTCGAGATAATCCGCGCGTCGCCCAGATCATCCTCGTTCGCGCCCAGAACCAGCGTGACATCCGCCTCGGCCGACGGGCCCGAGACCAGCACGGCGGCGGCCCCTGCCTCAAGCCCGCGTTCGGCCATGGCGCGTGCGCCGCCCATGCCGGTGCATTCCAGCACCACATCGACGCCCGACAAATCCAGCGCGCGCAGGTCGGGTGCCGCATGGAACGGGATCGCCCGGCCATCGACGATCAACGCGCCGTCACCCGTTGCCACGGTGCCCGGCCATGGGCCGAACACGCTGTCATATTGGAACAGGTAAGCACAGGTCGACAGCGGCTCGATCTCGTTGATCAGGACAAGTTCGATATCCGGGGCATCGCGCAACAGGATGCGCAGCAATGTCCGGCCGATACGGCCGAACCCGTTAAGGGCGACGCGGATGGGGCGGGTTTGCATGGGCGGTCCTCTGGCTGGTCAATCTTGGCGGCACAGTGACGCGACAAGACGGGAATGCCAACCGTGAATGCGCGGCCTAATCCTCGATCGGCTCGATCAGATCCGGGCCGCTGGCGCGGTTTGAATTCACCGCTTGGTCGACGCGCCAAAAGGTCAACGCATCGTCGGGTGGGGCATGCATCAACGTGGCAGCCCCGTGCCCTGCCTCGCCCAACCACAAGGGCCAGTCCTGTTGCGCCACGATCACCGGCATCCGGTGATGAATGCGCGCCATGGCCGGGTTGGCGGCACAGGTGACAATGGCGCAGGTCGTCACCCGATCCTCACCCTGCCCCCAGTCTTGCCAGATCCCGGCAAAGGCGAGCGGCGTTTCATCCGCGTGACGGATGAACCACGGCAGGCGATTGCCGCTGTCATCCTTTGTCCATTCATAAAAGCCTGCCGCCGGGATCAGGCAGCGCCGTTCACGGCAGGCCGTCGCAAAGGCCGGTTTGCGCGCGATGGTTTCGGCGCGGGCGTTGATCAAAAGCGGGCCATCGGTGAGCGATTTATACCAATGCGGGATGAATCCCCACCGCATCACGCTCAGGCGGCGCTGGCCGTTCGGCGCAGTGACCACATGCACCGGATTGGTGGGGCAAACGTTATAATTGGGCGTGTCCGGCAAATCATTCGCCGGGGCCGCCGCAAAAAGTTGCGCCATGGCATCATTGGGCAAAGTGACCGCAAAACGCCCGCACATCGGCCCTACACCTTGAGCAACGTGGAATACAGCAGCAAACCCCAAGGCACTGTCGCCTGTTCGATTTTCGCCCACAGCGCGCCCATGCCAATCGGATCGGTGCCGGTGTGCTGCGCGATCTCGGTCAGGCTGCGGCGGCCATTGATGGCCGCGATCAACGGGGCGGCCTGCTTGGGCAGGGTCAGCCGTGCGGTTGTGGTGCCAAAGGTCATCTTGGGGTGCTGGCCGCGGGCCACAGCTTGCGCCAAAGCACGCCGGTCCACCCCCTTGAGATGCGGAACAAGGGCGCGGTTGCGGCCCGTGGCAGGCGCGCGGGCCTGATCTGCGGCCACGGCATAGCCGACATGGGTCTTGATCGTGCCGTTCAACTGTTCGGCCACCGCCATCGCCTGTAGATCGCTCAGGTAATCGGGCCGGTCGGTAAGGCGCGACAGATCGTAAAGCGCGGGCATGGTGAACCCCGACAGCGCCCAGCCCGTCACCTGCATGACATCTGCCAGTTCGGACACGGTAAACGCGCGGTCCTGACTGTGCAAAAGCAGATCGTAGAACCCCGCGTCGCTGTCCTTGTGATCGCCAAGATTGGGGTTGGTGCGAAACGGATGCCCCTCGGGCAACGCGCCGATCAGCTTGCGCGCATGGTCAAGCCTTTCGGCAGGGGGCATCCCATCGTAAAGCGCACCAAAGGCCGCCTGCAACGGATACACCCCGGAACGGCCATAGGGCGCATAGACCATGAACCCCATACCGCCGCCGGGGGCCAATGCCGCGCGCAAGGCCACGAACCCTGCGGCCGGGTCGGGCAAGTGATGCAGGACACCGCAACAGTCGATATAATCGAACTGGCCCAGATCGGGCGCGTCCAGCAAACTGCCGGTGATAAAGGTGATGCCAGACAATCCGCGCACCTGCGCCCGCGCCTCGGCCACTTTGCGCGACGCGGTAGACAGGTCAACATAGGTAATCTGCGCCGCGCGTCCGGCCTGCTGCATCAGCGTGGCCAGCTGGATCAGCCCGTCGCCCGTGCCGCCGCCAGCCACCAAAACGCGCAGCGGCTGCGACCAATCGCGTTGCCCGCCAAACAGATAATGGTCAATTTCCAGCGGATGCGATGGCGAGCCGATGATCAGGCGTTTGGCCTCGTCCGCGGGGTCGCGTTCGGGATATGGGTAGGCTTCGTACTGATCTTTGACGGTGGTCATCGGTGGCGCGTCCATTACGGATTGCCCGGCACAATGCCGCGTTTGGCATGGGATGCAAAGCCGCAAAGCGGGATTGCACGCTTTGACGCTTGACCGATACGCAGCCGCAAGGCATCACCACGCCATGCTGATTTACAAAATATTCCGCGCCGATGAATGGCAGGCGCTGCGCAAGGCAGGCACCAGCAAGGGCGCGCCTGTCGATCTGGCCGATGGCTATATCCATTTTTCCACCGCTGAACAGGCGGCTGAAACCGCC
>DATFJQ010000046.1:0-11207 GCA_035269125.1 Roseovarius sp. | reverse complement strand
TAGCTGACACGCGGGCCTCTGCCAAAGACATCTGTGGGTACACACCGAGAGTCGCGCGAGCACGCCGCCCATGCTGGCGCCCAAAGGCAATCCACGTTTTGCGTCCGCTAGGCGCTACACGGATCCCGAACCCCGGAACTTGGGCATCGAAAACCTCGAACCGTTTACTCTGTGGCTTCAGGTTTTTGACAGAAGTGTCGGTTAGTCTAACTGAGGAGGTCTTGGGCATATTTGGGTGCCATATGGGTGCCAAAATTGGCGTAATGGAGTGATATCAAGTGCAACGCTATGCGACGCTTGACGGCTATTAACTCAGTAAAATATAGGTGTATTCGATCCGATATGCAACGCAGCGCTACAAAGTAGCAGATAACTTCTAATCAGCAGGTTCGGGGTTCGAGTCCTCGCGGGATCGCCAGAATTCACGTCTCATATCAACGCGCGCTGGCCTGTAGGTTTTGCCGGTCACGGTTTGTATGGTGGCAGGCATGTCGCGAATCAATCTGGAACAGCTCAAGACGTTTTTGTCCGTCGTCCGTTTAGGCGGCGTGGGCAAAGCATCGAAGATGCTGAATGTGACTCAGCCTGCTGTCACAACACGTATCCGCAATCTTGAAGCGTCACTTTCGACCGAGTTGTTCGACCGCACCGGAAAAGGTTTGCGTCTGACCAAGCGCGGCGAGCTGTTGTTGAAATATGCCGAGCAGTTCGAGCAGCTTGGCGAATTGGTGGCCCAAGACGTCATCGATCCTGCTGGCGTTGAAGGGCATTTGCGACTGGGCGTGTCCGAGACCATTGCCCAATGCTGGCTGCCGGATCTGATCGCCGATCTACATCAACGCTATCCCCAGCTTGAGATCGAGATCAATGTTGATATTTCAACCAATCTGCGGGTCGGTTTGCTGGATCGCGAGATTGACCTTGCCATTCTGTTGGGGCCGATATCCGACTTTTCCGTCGATAATATCGAATTGCCGGGGTTTGATCTGGCGTGGTATTGCGCCGCCGGTCAGGACACGCCGGACAAGACCAACGGTTATTTTGCGCGCCCGGTGATCACCTATGCCCGCAACACCCGCCCCCATAGGGAATTGAAGGCCGAACTGTTCAAACGGGTCGGTCCCGGCGTCACATTATTTCCGTCTTCGTCCTTGTCAGCCGGTTTTCGTCTGGTCGAGGCAGGTTTGGGCGTTGCCGCTTTGCCACGGGCCTTGGGGGCTGGATATGTCGCAAATGGCCGGATCGCCGAGTTTGATCCCGGCTGGCATCCACAGCCGCTGCGCTTTTCTGCGTCTTACATGGGGGAACCGCGCAGTCAGATCGTGACCACAGCCGCGCAAACTGCCCTACAGGTCGCATTGAAGTATAATCGATGATAAGAAAATTTTATGCAATTCTAAAATTTTATTCGATTTGCGTTTATTTTTTTCTTTGGTGATCCTGCCTCCTGTATCGGAGGGCTGTCACTTGGAAATCAAATACGAGCAATTGCAAGGAGCCGGTGCAGGTGATGTGCGTTCCGCGATCCGGTCAGGCGGTTACAGCGGTCACACAGCGGGCTTGGGTGCTGGCTGTCTGCAGGCCAATGTTGTCATGATGCCCGAGGCTCACGCGCTGGATTTCATGCGCTATTGCCAGCGTAATCCCAAGCCCTGCCCGCTCACAGGCGTGTCCGATACCGGCAACCCGATGATGCACAGCTTGGGGCGTGATATCGACATTCGCACCGATGTGCCGGCCTATAATATTTATCGCGATGGCACGCTGGCTGGGTCTGCCGATAATATCCTTGACCTGTGGCGCGATGATATGGTCGCCTTTGCGCTAGGGTGCTCTTTTACCTTCGAACATGCGGTGCAACGCGCGGGCGTGCCGCTATGGCATATACGTCATAACACCACGGTGCCGATGTTCCGCAGCAATATTGAGACGGTCCCGGCGGGGCGGTTTTCGGGCAAGATGGTGGTGAGTATGCGGGCCATCCCCGCCGCGCGTGTTGATGATGTGGCCGCCATATCGCGGCGTTATCCTTTGGCCCATGGCGGCCCGGTGCATATAGGTGATCCGGAGCAAATCGGTATCGCGGATATAGCGCGCCCGGATTGGGGCGATCCGGCCCCGGTTGGCCAAGGTGAGGTGCCGATGTTCTGGGCCTGCGGTGTGACGCCGCAAGTGGCTGTCGAACAAGCGGGCCTACCGCTGTGCATCACCCATAAACCCGGTCACATGCTGATTACCGATGTGCCCGAAGACGCCGAAGTTCCGGTGATTACGCCTCAGGTATCTTCAGGTGCTTAATACGATAACAATCCGACAACCAACATGGAGAGTAAGATGAAACATATCCTGACAACAGCCGCAGCCGCAGCGATTGCGGCCACGCCTTTGGCCGCACAAGACCTGTCGGTCGTCGGCAGTTGGTCCAGCCTGCCGCTGCACCAGCAGTTTGAGACACCGTTTTGGACAGAAACCCTGCCCGAAGCCTCCGGCGGGTCGATCAACGTGTCGCTGACCACCCATGGCGAGATGAACTTGGGCGTGGCTGATGTGTATCGCCTGTTGGGGCAGGGCGTCTATGACGTGGCTATGACCGTGGCCGATTATGCGGTTGCGGATTCTCCGGCGCTTGAGGGGCTGGACGTTCCCTTGGTCGCCCTATCCGCCGATGAGGCCCGCGCAATGGTCGACGCGGCGCGCCCGATGGTGGAAGATATCTATCGCGACACGTTCAACAGCCATGTGCTGGCCATTGCGCCTTATCCGCCGCAGGTTGTGTTCTGCAATGCCGAGGTCAACAGCCTTGGCGATCTTGAGGGGCTCAAGGTGCGGGCCTCGGGGCGGATGACCGCCAAGTTCCTAGAGGCGCTGGGCGCCGAGGGCGTGAATGTCAGCTTTTCCGAAGTGCCGGGCGCGTTGCAAAAAGGCGTAGTTGATTGCGCTGTCACTGGTGCCGGATCAGGCTATAGCGCCGGATGGTGGGAAGTTTCGACCCATCTGATGCCCATTCCGCTGGGTGGATGGGATCCGGTTGTGACAGCGATCAATATGGACACGTGGCAAAGCCTTGATGCCGACACGCAAAACCTGATCGAAAGCCAGATCAAGACCGAATTCGAAGATCCCGCATGGGCCGTTGCACAGGATGCGTTGGTCAATGATATCGCCTGCCTTACCGGCAATGGCGAATGCCCGGCCGGTGACGCGCGCGACATGACGTTGGTTGAGGTGTCGGACTCTGATTTCGAAAATGCCCGCAACATCCTTGTCACCGAAGTGCTGCCCGATTGGGCGGATCGTGCCGGTGCCGAGTGGGCACAGCGTTGGAATGCGTCGGTCGGTGACGTGGTTGGTGTCAGCATCGCCACCGAATAAGACCGATCACTAAACGAATGAGGCCCCCGATGGCAGATCGTATTCTGAAAACACTGCACAGCCTGAACAGGGGCGTTGCCATATGCGTTGGCATCATGCTGCTGGTGTGTGCTGCGGCCGTGTTGTTGGATATCGGGCTACGGCAATTGGGGGCCTCTTTCGGTGGAACCGATGAAATCAGCGGCTACGCCATGGCCATCGCCACATCATGGGGCATGGGCTATGCGCTACTGGAACTGGGCCATGTGCGGATTGATCTGATCCGAGGCCGCGTGGGGGCATTGGGCCGGTCCCTGTTCGATCTCTTTGCCATGCTTGTGCTGGCGGCGACGGTCAGCCTGATTGCCGTCAAATGCTGGCCCGTGCTTGAGCGCTCGCTTTCGGTTGGGTCGCGGGCCAATACCCCATTGGAAACCCCTTTGTGGTGGGTGCAATTGCCCTGGTTCGCAGGTTGGGCGTGGTTTGCCATCGTATCGTGGCTGACGTTTCTGGCCGCCTTGGCGCTGGTCGTTCGTGGCCGGTTCAACGCATCCGAGGCCGCAATCGGCGTATTTGGCGAAGAGCAGGAGGTGCTGAAATGATCACCTATGTCTCGGTTGGCCTGCTGGCCCTTCTTAGCCTGTCGATCCCGGTGGGGATCGTGCTATTCTTGCTGGGCTTTGGGGTGGATACGTTCTTTAGCGCCTTCCCGCTGATCCGTGGCTTGGGCAACATGGTGTGGTCCACCTCGAACAACGCCACACTGATCGCCATTCCGTTTTTCGTACTTCTGGGCGAAATTCTTGTGCGCAGCGGTGTGGCCGGGCGCACCTATGCGGCGCTGGACAAGTGGATATCATGGCTGCCGGGCGGTCTGGTTCATGCCAATGTCGCAACCGCCACGATGTTTTCGGCCACCTCGGGCAGTTCGGTCGCAACCGCCGCCACCGTGGCCACCGTGGCGATGCCACAGGCCGAAAAGCTGGGCTATGACCCAAAACTGTTTTCCGGCGCGATTGCGGCAGGGGGCACGTTGGGCATCATGATACCGCCCTCGATCAACCTGATCGTTTATGGCTTTTTGACCCAAACCTCGATTCCGCAATTGTTTCTGGCCGGGTTGGTGCCGGGGATCGGCCTTGCGCTGGCCTTTATCGTGATGACGGCGATCATCTGCATGATCCGCCCCGAGCTGGGCGGTGAACGCCGCTTGTTCGCGCTGCCGGTGATGCTGCGCGCGCTGGTGCATCTGGTGCCGATCATCCTGCTGTTCACGATCATCATTGGCACAATCTACAAAGGCTGGGCCACCCCGACCGAGGCCGCCGCCGTGGGCGTTGCCGGTGCGCTGGCCATTGCAGCAGTGTTCGGGGGGGTCTCGGTTGGTATGCTGACCGAAAGCCTGTTGGGCACGATCAAAATCACCTCGATGATCATGCTGGTCGTTCTGGGGGCATCATTTCTGAATTTCACGCTGGCCTCTGCCGGGTTGGGGCAGGAATTGCGCGGCTTTCTTGAGGGGCTGGGCCTGACGCCGTTGATGACGATCTTTGTGATCGTGGGCATTTACATCGTGCTGGGCTTTTTCATTGAAACCCTGTCGCTGATGGTGGTCACGATCCCAATCATCGTGCCGCTGGTGGTGCAATTGGGTTATGATCCGATCTGGTTTGGTATCCTGATGATCGTGCTGATCGAAATGGCCCTGATCACGCCGCCCGTTGGCCTGAACCTTTATGTGGTGCAGGGGGCGCGCAAATCGGGGAAAATGGGTGATGTGATGCTGGGCGCATTGCCTTATGTGTTCGCCATGTTCCTGATGGCCATGGCCCTGATCGCCTTTCCGCAAATCGCGCTGTACCTGCCGGGGGCCGTGCAGCCCTGAGGCATGGCCACGCTGAAAGCTTTTGACCCGAAACCAGACTGCATGGACAGATGACACCGCACCCCGCCACCCCCACACACCAAGACGCCACCGGCTGGCCCCGCATTCGCACCGTGGGCGTAGATGGCCTGCTGGTCAGCTTTGGCGACCGGTTGACCGAGCCCGCCAACCGTGCGGCGCTGGCCCTGCGCGCCGCGATCGAGGCCGAAGGTTGGGACGGGGTGGAGGAATGTTCGACCTCGCTTGTCTCGGCCTATGTCATGTTTGATCCGCTTGGGATCAGCCACAGCGATCTGCAAACCCACTTGCGCCACCTGCTGGACAGCCGCGATTGGTATAACGGCGATTTGCCCCGAGGTCGCCGCCTGTGGCGTATTCCCACGGTCTATGGCACCGATCTGGCCCCGCAACTCTCCGAGGCGGCGCAAGCGGCAGGCATGAGCGAGGCCGAGGCCATCGCCTCGATCTCGGGCACGCGGGTGCGGGTGCAGACCATCGGTTTTGCCCCCGGTCAGCCCTATCTGGGCGAATTGGACGCGGCATGGGACATCCCCCGCCAAAAGACCCTGACCGACCGCGTGCCCGAAGGCGCGCTGACGGTGGCGATCCGACAGCTTGTTTTGTTTTCTGTCAGCACCCCCACTGGCTGGCGGCATATCGGGCAAACGGCGTTTCGCCTGTTCCGGCCCGAGGCCGATACGCCCTTTGTCCTGCGCCCCGGTGACGAGGTTGAATTTCAGCAAACCACGCCAGAAAAACTAGCGGTTATGCGTCAAGACGGGCCGGATGGCGGTGCCACGTCCGAGAAGATCACATGAGCCGCGCCCTGATCGTTCATCGGGCCGGGCCGGGCGTGACCCTGCAAGATCAGGGGCGGCCCGGCTATCTGGGCTTTGGCCTGTCGCGCGGCGGTGCGGCGGACCGTCTGGCGCTGGCCGAAGGGGCCGCGCTGTTGGGGCAGGGCGATGATTTGGCGGCCATTGAGATGGCCGGACTGGGCGGCGAGTTCGAGGCCGGGGACGATATGCGCATCGCCCTGACCGGCGCGCCAATGCGCGCGTCGATTGATGGCACGCGCATCGCTTGGAACGCCTCGCACGCCTTGCCGCAAGGCGCCCGCCTGTCCATCGGCGGGGCCGAGCAGGGCAGCTACGGCTATTTGCACATAGGCGGTGGCGTGGATGTGGCCGCGCAGCTTGGGGCGCGGGGGGCGCATCTGGCGGCAGGTGTCGGCCATGCGGTGCGGGCGGGGGATGATTTGCCCTTGGGGGAGGATCCCAAGCCGGGTGAGGTCGGGCAGGGGATCACGCCCTTGGCACGGTTTGATGGCGGCACCGTGCGCGTCGTGCCCAGCCTGCAAACCGATTTCTTCGGGCCCGATCAGATCGCCGGTTTCGAGGCCACGGACTTTCACCGTGACACGCGCGGCAGCCGCATGGGCGTGCGCCTGATCGCCGAGGCCGCAGACCCTCTGCACAGCGATGCGGGCCTGTCTGTCTTGTCCGAGGTGGTGGTGCCCGGTGATATCCAGATCACCGGCGACGGCACGCCGTTTGTCTTGCTGAGTGAATGCCAGACAACCGGGGGCTATCCGCGCATCTGTTCGGTTCTGCCCTGTGATTTGCCGATTGTCGCGCAGGCCCAGCCGGGGGCGACGTTGCGGTTTGCCTTCGTCGCGCTGCAAGACGCTGTCGAGGCCGAACGCCGCGCCGCCGCGCATCGCGCGGGGCTGCGCGACGGGCTGTGGCCCCTGGTGCGCGATCCGCATGACATAGCCGATCTTCTTTCCTATCAATTGATCGGCGGCGTGACCGCCGGAACCGAGCTTGATCAAGAAAAGGCCCAGACATGACGCGCAGTGTGGATTTGAATGCCGATATGGGCGAAAGCGTTGGCCCGTGGACCATGGGCGACGATACCGCTTTGCTGGATGTGGTGACCTCGGCCAATATCGCCTGTGGCTTTCATGCGGGCGATTGGAACGTGATGGCGGCCACAATGCGCGCCGCGCATCAGCGCGGTGTTGGGATCGGCGCGCATCCGGGCTTTGCCGATTTGCAGGGCTTTGGCCGTCAGCGCATGCATGTGCCGCTTGAAAGTCTTGGTAATATGGTGCGCTATCAGATGGGCGCGGCGATTGGTATGGCGCGCGCCCAAGGCGCCCGCGTGCGGCATCTGAAATTGCACGGCGCGCTGGCCAATATGGCCGCCGAAGATCACGATCTTGCATTGGCCTGTTACGAGGCGGCCCTGTCGGTGGACCCTGATATCACGATCATGGTGCTGGCCGGCACCGCGCAGCAGGCCGCCGTGGCCGATCTGCGCTGTAATGCGGCTTGCGAGATATTCGCCGACCGCGCCTATAATGATGACGCTACGCTGGTCGACCGCAGCCTGCCCGGTTCGGTCATCCACGACGCGGCCGAGGCGGCCAGCCGCATTGTCCAGATGGTCAAGGCCGGTGCGATCATCGCCCAAAGCGGGCGGCGTATTGACACCCGGATCGACACGATCTGCCTGCACGGCGACACGCCCGCCGCCGTGGATATCGCCCGCCAAGTCCGCGATAGTCTGAAGGACAGCGGCGTCACGCTGGCCCGGTTTCAGGGTGCACCGATTTAGGGCTCTGCGTCTTCCCCGTCTGGCAAAGATGCAAGCGCCAGATTTGCGAAGGGAGAAGGGTTTGCAAAGTTTGGGCCGGTTCCGGACATGCAGCGATTGAAGGGGGTGAGCTTTTGATGAACATTTGATCGCGAAGCTCCAGCGCGGAATCAAGGCCGAAGGCCGCCGCGCATCGTCGGGCCGCCCCCCGGCACGGCGATTTGGCAAAGCTGAGTGCCCTGCTCAAAGGTTCTTCGGATTTAGCAGGGATAAAGTGCCATAGACCAATCGTCGGATCGCCGCACCGCGGCCCGCCGACGCGCGGCTATTTCAATTTCCGCCCCTACGCTAAAGGCCGTCATCGGACCTTTTCCCTCGGACAACTCGGTCCCTTGGCCTCAGCCCCCGCCGGTTCTGCGGAACAGGCGGGTGACGATCACGAAAAACAGCGGCACAAAGATGACCCCCAAAACGGTGGCCGACAATGTGCCGCCCAACACGCCTGAGCCGATGGCGTTGCGTCCTCCCGATCCCGCGCCGGAACTAAGCACCAAGGGCAGAACCCCCAGCGAAAACGCCATCGAGGTCATGATGATCGGGCGAAAACGCTGGCGCGCGGCTTCGGCGACGGCGTCGATCACGCGCTCGCCCGCCTCGTATCGGTCACGGGCAAATTCAACGATCAGAATGGCGTTCTTGCCGGTCAGGCCGATCACCGTCAGCAGCCCCACTTGAAAGAACACACCATTTTCAAACGCGCCCAGCCACGCGCCCAATAAAGCGCCCAAAACCCCGATGGGCATGGCCAGCATCACCGCGAAGGGAATGGACCAGCTTTCGTAAAGTGCGGCCAGCGACAGGAACACGGCGGCCAGAGACAAAGCATAGAGAAGCGGGGCCTGATTGCCCGATTGCCGTTCTTCCAGCGACAGGCCGGTCCAAGCCAGATCATACCCTTCGCCCAACTGGCCGACCAATCGTTCCATTTCGGCCATCGCCTCGCCGGTGCTGACGCCTTGCGCGGGCGAGCCTTGGATCTGGATCGACGGGATGCCGTTATAGCGATAAAGGCCCTGCGCGCCGTAATCCCATGTCCCTTCGGAGAAATTGGAAAACGGCACCAGCCCGCCGCTGGCATTGCGCACGCGCCATTTCTCGATGTCAGACGGCGTGGCGCGGCCTTCGGCCTCGCCCTGCACATAGACGCGCTTGATCCGGCCTTGGTCGATGAAATCGTTCACATAGGTGCCAGCCCACGCGATTTGCAGCAACTGCCCCACATCCGTGGGCGTCAGCCCCATGGCCCCGGCCTTGCGCCAGTCGATATCCAGATTGAACTGCGCCGCATCTTCCAAGCCACTTGGCCGGACCGAGGTGACGACATCGCTTTGCCCCGCCATGCCCAACAACTGGTTTCGGGCGTTGATCAGGTCTTCGTGGCTTTGGCCATTGCGCGCCTGCAAGTAGAAATCAAAGCCCGACACGTTGCCCAGTTCGATCACCGAGGGCGGCACGATGGGGAACACCTGTGCATCACGGATTTGGCTGAATGCGCCAAAGGCCCGCCCGGCCAGCGCCTGAACGCTTTGCGCGGGTGATGGGCGTTCGTCCCAATCCTTAAGCTGCACAAAGGCAATGCCCATGTTCTGCCCGCTGCCCGCAAAACTGAACCCGACAACGCCAAACATCGATTTCACCACCTCGGGTTCTTGGGTCAGGTAGTAATCCTCGACCTGCTTGACCACATCCAGCGTGCGTTCGGCGGTGGCGCCTGTGGGGGTCTGGATCAAGGTGAACAGGATCCCCTGATCTTCCTCGGGCAGAAACCCGGTGGGCGTGCGCATGAACATCAAAACCATCAAGGCGGCCAGCCCTAGATACACAATCCCCACTCGGAACGGGCGGCGCACACTCCAGCGCACGGTGCCGGTATAGCCGGATAACACCCCGTTAAAGCCAGTGTTGAACCACGCAAACGGCCCACGGGTTGCGCCATGCCCCTTGGGTTTGAGCAATGAGGCACAGAGCGCCGGTGTCAGCGTGATAGCCACCACAACAGACAACGCCATGGCCGACACGATAGTGATCGCGAATTGCTGGTAGATCACCCCGGTTGAGCCGGGAAAGAACGCCATGGGCACGAATACCGCCGACAGCACCATCGCGATCCCGATCAGCGCGCCGGTGATTTGCCCCATGGATTTATGCGTGGCCTCGCGCGGCGGCAGGCCTTCTTCCTCCATGATGCGTTCGACGTTTTCCACCACGACGATGGCATCATCCACCAAAAGGCCGATCGCCAGAACCATCGCCAGCATGGTCAGAGTGTTGATGGAAAACCCCGCCGCTGCCAGCACGCCGAAGGTGCCCAATAGCACGACCGGCACGGCCAGTGTCGGGATCAGCGTGGCGCGCAGGTTTTGCAGGAACAGGAACATCACCAGAAACACCAGCCCGATCGCCTCGAACAGGGTTTTGACCACCTCTTTGATCGAAATCTCGACAAAGGGCGTGGTGTCATAGGGGATGACGTAATCCACGCCTTCGGGGAAGAAACGGGCGAATTCGGCCATCCGTTCTTTGACCGCTTCGGCGGTGTCCAGCGCGTTGGCACCCGGTGCAAGGCTGATCGCCATGCCCGCTGCCGGGGCGGCATTGAAACGGGCGATGGTCGAATAATTCTCGGCCCCGATTTCGACGCGCGCGACATCGTCCAACAGGACCAGCCCGCCATCGGTTTCGGCCCGCAGCACGATCTGGCGGAAATCCTCGGGCGTGCTGAGCAGGGATTGCGCGGTGATCGTCGCGTTCAATTGCTGCCCATCGACCGCAGGGCGCGCGCCGAAAGCCCCGGCTGAAATCTGTGCGTTCTGCGCAGATACGGCCGCCACCACATCGGCGGGCGTCAATTCAAACGCGGCCAGCTTGGCAGGGTCCAGCCAAATCCGCATGGCGTATTGCCCGCCAAACACATTGACCGATCCAACGCCATTGATCCGGCTAAGCTCATCCACAAGGTTGGTGACCATGTAATCGGCCAGATCGACCTGTTCCAAGGTGCCATCCGAGGAAATCAGCGCCACCACCATCAGGAACCCGGCGGATGATTTTTCAACCGTCAAGCCTTGCCGTTGGACGATTTCCGGCAAAAGCGGTGTGGCCTGACTTAGCTTGTTTTGCACCTGCACCTGCGCGATGTCGGCATCGGTGCCGGTCTCAAACGTCAGGGTCAGTTCCACAGTGCCCGCAGCCGTCGACGACGACGAGAAATAGCGCAGCCCGTCCAGCCCGGTCATCTGTTGTTCGATCACCTGTGTGACGGTGTTGGCCACCGTATTGGCCGAGGCCCCCGGATAGCTGGCCGAGACTG
>DATFJQ010000045.1:0-7732 GCA_035269125.1 Roseovarius sp. | reverse complement strand
GGCATCGTCGTTGAAATTGTAATCGGGGTTGTGCACCATCGCCGTGTCGCCATTTCCGACAAGGATATAAGCGCCGGGGCGCTCTTCCAGCATAAAGGCGAAATCCTCTCCGCCCATAACCAAGGGCGCGTCGGCGCATTGCCCCGAGACCGAGCACGCCACCTCGGCGGCAAAGGCGGTTTGCGCCTCGTGGTTCACCATCACCGGATAGTTGCGCTCGTAGGTCAACACCGCCTGTCCGCCAAAGCCCGCCGGCAGGCTGTCGCATAGCGCCTGCATCCGGGTTTCGATCAGATCGCGCATCTCGGCACTCAGGCTGCGGGCGGTGCCGATCAACTCAACCCGGTCGGGGATCACGTTGAACGCGTCCGAACTGGTCTTGAGCGCGGTCACAGATAGAACGGCCTGTTCGGTCGGGTCGGCATTGCGGCTGACGATGGATTGCAGCGCCAGCACCAGATGGCTGGCGATCATCACCGGATCGACCGTATCATGGGGCTTGGCCGCATGACCGCCCCGCCCGCTCACGGTGATTTCAAACTTGTCAGTCGCGGCGAAAAACGGCCCCGGACGAATGGCAAAGGTGCCTGTGGGCACACCGGGCCAGTTGTGCATGCCGTAGACTTCCTGAATTCCGAAACGGTCCATCAACCCATCGGCGCACATCTCGCGGCCACCGCCGCCGCCCTCTTCGGCGGGCTGAAAGATGACCACGCAGGTGCCATCGAAATTGCGCGTCTCGGCCAGATACTGCGCAGCGCCCAGCAACATGGCGGTGTGCCCGTCATGGCCGCAGGCATGCATTTTGCCCGGCGTCTGGCTGGCATAGTCCAGCCCGGTGGTTTCATGGATCGGCAGCGCATCCATATCGGCGCGCAGGCCTACAACCCTGTCAGAGCCCGTGTTGCGCCCTTTGATCACGCCCACAACCCCGGTGCGCCCCAACCCGGTGACCACCTCGTCACAGCCAAATTCGCGCAGCCGATCGGCCACCATATCGGCGGTACGGTGGGTGTCGAACAAAAGCTCGGGGTGGGCGTGAATATCACGCCGCCACGCGACGATCTGATCGTGCAATTCGGCAAATCGGTTTTTCACGGGCATAACGGGCTTTCCTGTTCGGCTAGATCAAGCGTTTGGCCGCGACGCTACAGCCCGTTTCAGGTGGCGTCAAACGCCGCGGGCGGCGGGTTTGGGGGCGCTGCCCCCGTCGCGCAAGCGCGACTCCCCCGGAGTATTTTTGGAACAATGAAGCGCAGCAGCGCGCATGGCCAGACACAGAAAAGAAATTCCATGGCTCGCGCTGGCCATTTCAAGAACCAAAAAAGGCAATCTGGCGCGCGTTTTGGAATACATACCCTTGGCACGTCCAAGGATTGGGAAATACTCCTGCCGATCAGGCATTGCATCCCTTTGGTTTAACTTGAAAGGCAGTGAATTTAGGCTCATTTGGGAAAAAATTCCGATTTCGGAGGAGACACCATGTTCGAGACCCTGGGCTTTGAAACTTTGACCGCGCCGCAAGCCGCCATTTGGTTTGCCCTTGGACTGGGCGTGCTGTTTGGTGCGCTGGCACAAGTCACGCGGTTTTGTCTGCGCCGCGCCATCGTGGCCGGGAACGATCGTCGTCAGGCGGCCGGTGTCTGGCTGACCGCGCTGGCGGTCGCCGTGCTGGGCACGCAGTTTGCCGTGGCCCAAGGTTGGATCGGGTTTGGCGATCATCGGTTCATGGCCACCGACCTGCCGGTTCTGGCCATTGTCGCGGGCGGCGTGATGTTTGGCGTTGGCATGGTATTGACGCGCGGCTGCATTTCGCGGCTGACCGTCCTGAGCGGGGCAGGCAATTTGCGCGCGATCACGGTGCTGGTGGTCTTCGCGATCACCGCGCATGCGGCGCTCAAGGGGGTGTTGGCCCCGGTGCGCACCGCGCTTGGAGGACATACAGTCAGCCTTGACAGTGCCGCACTGCCAGGCGCACCGGCGATCTGGGCCGGGCTGATCGCCGTAGCCGCGCTGGCGTATGCGCTGAGGTCAGGCAACCGTGTGGGGCTGTTGGTATTGGCCGGCCTGATCGGCGCGCTGGTGCCGATTGGCTGGGTTGGCACAGGGTTCGTGCTGTATGACGATTTCGACCCGATTGCGATGCAGTCGCTTTCGTTTACCTCACCTGCCGCTGATGCGTTGTTCTACTCGGTCGCGTCAACCGCTGTCGGGGCCAATTTCGGAGCAGGATTGATCGGCGGCGTTTTGATCGGGGCCTTGCTGGCGGCGCTGCTGACCGGGCGGTTTGAATGGCAAAGCTTTGAAAGCCCACGCCAGACCGGGCGGTATTTCGCCGGAGCGACCCTGATGGGGTTGGGCGGTGTTCTGGCCGGAGGATGCACCGTGGGCGCAGGTTTGGCCGGAGTGCCCACCCTGTCGCTGGCAGCGCTGCTGGCACTGGGCTCGATCATCGGCGGGGGATTGCTGGCCGACCGGGTGCTGCGCGGCCGGCACCAACCCAAGCCACAGGCTATTCCCGCAGAGTAAACATGTAGGCGACACCGGCCTGCACAAGCAGCGCCCCCAAAGGCCTCCGCATATCACGTGGCGGGGGTCTTGCGCTGTCCTGTGGGGCCGCTAGGATGTAGCACCTTAGACACCCGGACGAGGCACAATGACAGCATTTGAATACAAGGTGATCCCTGCCCCGTCGAAAGGCCGCAAAGCCCCTGGTGTCAAGGGCGCTGAGGCGCGGTTTGCCCATACGCTGGAGGCCGAGATCAACGCCTTGGCCGCCGACGGCTGGGCCTATCTGCGGTCCGACATCCTGCCCTCCGAGGAACGGCAGGGGTTGACCTCTTCTCATACGGTGTACCGATCTGTTTTGGTGTTTCAGCGCGCCGTGCTGCCCGATGAGCCCCCACAGGACAAATCCCAGACTGTAGCGCCAGACACCGAACCGCAACCGGACGCGGTTGAAAACGACGCCGCGACAGACGATATACCAAACAACGTCACATCACCGGAAGGCAGCGATTTGCCCCGCTAAGTGCGGGACGCAGATCGGGCCGACCGCCGACCGAAGCCACGGGGATGCGCTGTTCACAGCCCTGCAACCCCAATTCGCCCGCCAATCCGTGGCGTCGTGGAAGATTTTTTGCTGAAACGGGCGCGTGCCCCCTTCAATTCGCGCGTGTTTAGCCTAAACTTACCGCTCCGAGTCGCAAAGGTAGAGCCATGTCCAAAACAGACCCCTTCGGTTTCGACATGTCGATTTCGTCCGCCAAGAAGAAAAATCCGCGCGGACGTCGTGGCATGTCCGGCGCGTCCGAGACCTCGACCCGCGTATGCGAAAAAGACGGCTGCGACAAAGCCGGCAAGTATCGCGCACCCAAAGCGCCCGACGTGTTGGATGATTTCTATTGGTTCTGTCAGGAACATGTGCGCGAGTACAACCAGCAATGGAACTTCTTCCACGGCACCACCGAGGCAGAAATGAACGCGCAGATGTCCAAGGACAAAGTGTGGGAGCGTGAAACGAAGTCGTTTGTCGACCCCGAAACCCGCGCTTGGGCGCGCTTGGGCATCGAGGATCCGCATCAGGTATTGGGCGAAAACGCCACCAAGAATCCGGGGCGCAAAAAGGCTGGTGGGCGCAAGCTGCCGCCGACAGAACGCCGCGCGATCGAGGTGCTGGAAGCCGAGGACACATGGAGCCAGGCCGATATTCGCAAATCCTACAAAAAGCTGATCAAGGTGCTGCACCCTGACATGAACGGTGGCGACCGCAGCCAGGAAGAGCAGCTACAACTGGTCGTCTGGGCTTGGGACCAGATCAAGGCCAGCCGCAACTTCAAGTAACATTCCGCGATCAGGCAGGTTTGAAGACAAGGCTGACCCCGTTCAGGCAATGCCGCTTGCCGGTGGGTTGCGGACCGTCGTCAAAGATATGGCCCAGATGGCTGCCGCATCGGCTGCAATGGCATTCAGTGCGCGGGATCAGCAATTTCCAGTCGCGCTTGGTGCCGATGGCCGAGGTCTTGATCGGTTGCCAGAAACTGGGCCAGCCGGTGCCGCTGTCGTATTTGTGGTCGCTGGAATAAAGCGGCAGGTCGCAACCGCGGCAATGATACAGGCCCGGATCATATTGCTTGTCCAAAGGCGAGCTGAAGGCAGGTTCGGTGCCTTCGCGGCGCATGACCTGATATTGCCGGTCGCTCAGCATGGCTTTCCATTCGGCGTCCGTGCGGGTGACCTCAAATTCCTCATCTGAGGCCATGGCGGGCCGGATGAAAGACAGCCCGGCGGTGCCCCCCAAAATGGCTGAAATAACGCGGCGGCGGTGCATGGTCGGTCTCCCTTCAAGATATACGTTTGAATGTGGCGCGTGCGGGGCCGCAGCGCAATGCGCGACCCCACACAATCAAGTGATCCTTAGGACTGGGGGGGAAGGATCACCCGATCTACCACATGGATGACACCGTTTGATTGATCGACATCGGCGATCGTCACGTGGATCGTGCGGTCACGTTCATCTTCCAGCATGATCTGGTCGCCATCATAGGTCGCCTGCAATGTGCAGGTGCCAAGGGTCGGCACCGGATGCATACCGCCGTCATCGTCGATCATCCCCTTGATCGCCATCGACATGGCATCGGCGCCCACGACGTGACATTTCAGGATATTGGCCAGTTGATCCTTGGCCTCGGGTTGCAGCAGCGCCTCGACCGTGCCCTCCTTGAGCATCCCGAACGCATCATTGGTGGGCGCGAACACTGTGAACGGCCCTTCGGAATTCAGCACATCGACCAGACCGGCAGCTTGCACAGCCGCAACCAGAGTCGTGTGATCCGCCGAATTGACAGCGTTTTCAACAATGGTTTTGTCGGCATACATCGCCGCACCACCGACCATCGGGTTTTCGGCAGAGGCCGCGCTGACGGAAAGGCCAAGCGCCGTGGCGGCAACAGTGGCAAACGTCTTGGTGGTAAACATATCAAGTCCTCCTGTTATGGCGTTGCAGGCCATATGGCCCGCAACAAGGCGTGACGGGCCTGATTGCCCATCGACACCCCTAGCCACGCGGAGGGTTGAAAAGAGTTTCAAGAAAAATGGTCACAGCTTCGTGATCGGCCCTGCGGCCAGCACATCGCCGGTTGGCGCCCCGGTGGGCGACCCGCCCGGCGGCTCGTCCGAGATCGCCAGCACAGCCCCGTCAAGCCGCCCGCGCAGGGCCGGCGGCACATCCAGATCGGCGCGCGCGGCTTCGGGCAGAACCCCAAGCGATACCGGCGCATCCTCGCCCGCGATCACCCACAGCTCAAGCGCGCGGCCCGCACGCGGCCCGCCCTGTTGGCGTTCAATGAACAAGCGCCCCTGCCCCGCATCATAGGCGGCTGAAACCACAAGGCTGCGATCCTCGGCCACCAATTCGGCCTGATAGCTGGGGGTGTCTGGCGGAATCGGCCCACGCTCCAGCACACCTGTTGCAAGACCCACGGCCACGGCCAGACCCGCAGCCACGGCAACGCCCAAGCCCCACCGCCGCCAGACAGGCCCGGCGGGGCGACGCGGCGGCCCGAACAGCCGGGCTTCGATCCGACCAAAACTGTCGGGAGGCGGCGCAACCGGTTCGATCCGGTCGGTCAAACTTGCCAGATCCTCGGCCCAATCCGCGTAGGCCGCGCGCAACTGCGCGTCCGTCGCAAGCCGCGCCTCAAAGGCCGCGGCCTCGTCCGGCGACAGCAAGCCAAGGGCATATTCCCCGGCCAGGGCCTTGTCGGCCTCGTGATCTGGTGTCTCATCGCTCATCGCGACAGGCACTCCTTCAGGGTTATCAGGCTGCGGCGCAGCCATGTCCGCATGGTATTCAACGGCACATCAAAGCGTTGGGCAAGATCGGCATAGGTCTCGCCCTCAAGATAGGCACCGCGCACGGCATCGGCGTGACCATCTGATAGTTCATCCAGACAGCCCCGCAATCGCGTGCTGTCCGAGGCTGCAATGGCCGCCTGTTCGGGACCGGGCCGGGGATCGGCCTGCGCCTCGACCACGTTCGGATCAGACACCACACCAGCCGCCGGACGCCGGCGTTTACGATCCACCGCCGCGTTGCGCGCGATGGTAATCAGCCACGTCATCGGGCTGAACCCGTTGATTTGGTATCGCGCCGCGTTGCGCCAGACACGCAAATAGACCTCTTGCAGAACCTCTTCGGCTTCGGCTTGATCCTTCAATACACGCAAGATCACGCCAAAAAGTTTCGCCGAGGTCGCCGAATACAGATCGGAAAATGCCTGCCGATCGCCCAAAGCCGCCCGGCCAATCCAATGCTCAAGGTCTGTGCGCGTTGTCAAAACAGGCCTTTCCACCCTCATCGTCTTGGCAATTTAGCACACGCTTGACCGCCGTCGACAGGCCCTGCCCTTCCCCTTGCCCTTTCCCGCAATATGTTGCACCACGGACATCAACTTGAGACATCCGAATGAAGGACCGCGCGAATGGCTGACGGCAGCATGGACATGAACGCAAAACCCACCGAAGAAATTTCCGTTCGCGAGGTGTTCGGCATTGATTCCGACATGATCGTGAAAGGCTTTGCCGAGCGCACCGACCGCGTGCCCGAGCTTGACAGCACCTACAAGTTTGACCCCGACACGACACTGGCCATCCTTGCCGGGTTCAGCCACAACCGCCGGGTGATGATCCAAGGCTATCACGGCACCGGCAAATCCACCCATATCGAACAGGTGGCCAGCCGCCTGAACTGGCCATGCGTGCGCGTCAACCTTGACAGCCACATCAGCCGGATCGACCTGATCGGCAAGGACGCGATCAAGCTGAAAGACGGCGTGCAGGTCACCGAATTTCACGAAGGCATCCTGCCTTGGGCGCTGCGCAACCCCACCGCCATCGTTTTCGATGAATACGACGCTGGCCGCGCCGATGTGATGTTTGTGATCCAGCGGGTGCTGGAAGTGGACGGCAAGCTGACACTGCTGGACCAGAATGAAGTGATCACGCCCAACCCCTTTTTCCGCTTGTTTGCCACTGCGAATACTGTGGGACTTGGCGACACCACCGGGCTGTATCACGGCACCCAGCAGATCAACCAAGGCCAGATGGACCGCTGGAGCCTTGTGGCAACGCTGAATTATCTCAGCCATGACGCCGAAACCAATATCGTTCTGGCCAAGAACCCGCTTTACAACACCGCCGAGGGCCGCAAGATCGTCAGCCAGATGGTCACCGTCGCCGATCTCAGCCGCTCGGCCTTCATGAATGGTGAGCTGTCCACGGTGATGAGCCCCAGAACCGTGATCGCGTGGGCCCAAAACGCCACCATCTTCCGCGATGTCGGCTATGCGTTCCGCCTGACCTTCCTCAACAAATGCGACGAGCTGGAACGCCAGACCGTGGCCGAGTTCTATCAGCGCTGCTTTGACGAGGAACTGCCCGAAAGCGCCGCCAGCCTGAGCTTGGGATAATGCGCTTTTTTCACGCTCTCTTGGTCAGTTTGGCCGCGCCCTGTGCGGTTGGGGCTTATACAGCCGACCAACAAAGGTATATTGACCGTTTTGACAGCTTGATCGTGGAAAACGTGGTAGCATGCTTCGGATTCCAAGTTTCAACAGTGGAAGAACGCACGTCATTGGGGCAAGACACCTTCAACGCAGTTGACGACCATGTCGCCAAGGCCATCGACTATGTGGCTCGCTTTGTTGTCGCCCCGCCGCCCGAGGCAGACCTT
>DATFJQ010000044.1:0-3477 GCA_035269125.1 Roseovarius sp. | reverse complement strand
ACCAGTTTGGATATAGGCGGCCAGCCCGTAGGGTGTGTCATTCGCGATCTGAATCGCCTCTGCTTCATCCTCAAACGGCAGGACAACAAGAACGGGGCCGAATATCTCTTCGCGGGCGATGCGCATGTCGTTTTGGACATCAGCAAAAATCGTCGGCTTGACATACCAGCCAGTTTCAAATCCATCCGGTTTGCCCATGCCTCCGGTCAAAAGCCGCGCGCCTTCGGCAAGACCTGTTTCGATCATGGCTTGGACCCTGTCGAATTGAAGCTTATCGAACAGCGGCCCCAGGTGATCGCCTTCTTCTGCCGGATCGCCCAAGGATATCGCCTCAGCGGTCTGTTTTGCCACGGCAAGGGCGCGGTCATAGATGCGGCGCTCTACCAACAAGCGGGTCGGTGCATCGCAAGACTGACCTGTGTTGAACATGCATTCCTGAACAGATGCGGCGACCTGCGCGTCGATATCGCAATCGGCAAAGACAAGATTGGGTGATTTTCCACCCAGTTCCAGCGTCACCCGCTTGACCGTATCGGCAGCATTCTTGGTAATCGCGGCCCCGGCCCGGGTGGAGCCAGTGAAGGACATCATCTGAATGTCCGGATGACTGGACATGGCCGAGCCTGCAACCGCGCCATCACCTTGGATCAGGTTGAATACACCTTTGGGATAGCCTGCCTCGTCAATTATTTCGGCATAGATCATCGCCGAGATGGGCGTGTGTTCAGAAGGTTTCAAAACGCAGCAGCAGCCCGTGGCAAGCGCGGGGACAACCTTGAGGGCGATCTGATTGATCGGCCAGTTCCACGGCGTGATCAGGCCGCACACGCCAATCGGTTCCCGCAAGAGGGAATCGCCATTGCTTAATTCCTCACGCTCGGACTGATCGCGCAGCGCGTCGATGAAGCTTTCCAGATGTCCAATGCCCGAGGCCGCCTGTTCGTCGCGTGACATGGTCATGGGCGCGCCCATCTCCATGCTGATGGCGCGGGCAAGGTCATCGGCCCGGCGGCGGCAGACCTCAAGGAACCGCTCCAAGAGCTTTAGCCGCTCGGCCTTGGTGGTCATTGAGAAGCTTTCAAAAGCGGTATTCGCGGCGGCGACAGCGGCGTCCACGTCGTTGCCATCGGCCAATCGGATTTCGCCGATTTTCTGTTCCGTGGCAGGGTTCAGGACAGGAAAATCGCGGTCCGAGGATGGGGTCACCCACGCGCCGTCGATGTAGAAGCGCGACAGGTTATCGGTGGAAAATGGTGTCTTTGTCATCTGGAAACGTCCTCCGGAGTTGCCTGTGGTGCCTGACGCGGCGGGTCTGTTGCCGTATCAAGGACAGCCCAGCGCGGCCATGCCGTGCCCGGCCCGGCACTGCGGTTAGACCGGCTGTGGCGGCACCACTTCGTAACCGCGCTCTTCCGGCTCGTCATCAACCAGTTCGGCGGGGAACCCAGCTGCAAGGATCGACAGGCCCGTCGCTTCTTCAAGGCGGCCGATGATATCGTCGGTGTTGGCGCGCTCCCCATACCGCGCTTGGCCGTCTTTCATGATGTCGATGATCATTGGCGATAATTCCAGCGGCACGTTGTTGCGCTCGGCAATCGTTTGGAACAAGCCGATGTCCTTGAGGATCAAATCAAGCGTAAAGTTCACATCGCGCGCGCCGTTCAGGATCAGCTGGCTTTCCGTCTCATGCACAAAGCTGGTGCCCGAAGAAATCTTCATCGCTTCATAGGTGGTGGCAAGATCCATGCCCGCCGCTTTCATGGTGACCAAGGCTTCGCAGCAGGTCAGCAGGTTGGCAGTCGCCAGATAATTGGTCATCACCTTCAAGGTCGACGCGGTGCCCAGCGGGCCGGTGTGCAGCACGCGGCGGCCCAGTGTCGTGGTCAACGGCAGAACCTTGTCAAAGGTTTCCCGGTCCCCGCCGACAAAAATCGAGATATTGCCGGTTTCCGCACGGTGGCACCCGCCCGAGACGGGACATTCTGCCGGCATGGCCCCCTTGGCGCGCACCAGTGCGCCGATGCGCTCAACCTCGGCTGCGTCGGTGGTGGACATTTCCATCCAGACCTTGCCCTCCGACAGGCCATGCAGAATGCCATCAGGCCCTTCCATGACATCTGAACAGGCCTTGGGTGATGGCAGGCAGGTGATGACAAAGTCACAGATTTCGGCCATCTGTTTCGGCGTGTCGGCCCACCCGGCGCCTGTGTCGATCAGCGCCTGTGCGGTGCTGCGGTCAAGATCATGCACAACCGTGTCAAACCCATTGCGCACAAGGCTGCCCGCCAGCTTTCCGCCGACATTGCCAAGGCCGATAAATCCTACTTTCATGGTCTTATCCTGTTGTTATGCCTTGGGCGCGGTCTGCGCATCCGGCGTGATTGTGTGTGTCACCCAGCCAAGGCTGAGGCGCTGTATTCGGCCTGTGCACGGTTTGGCGAGGTTAGGCGCTTTGACGTGTCGCCGCGTCAAAGGCGTGGCCCAAATGACCTTGTTTCGCCAAAACACGGTAGGTGCTGCGCAATGCCCCACGGTCCGTATAGCAGCCGCGCAGGTGACGTTTACCACTATCGGCCACATAGCCCTCGCGGCCATGCACGATCCGGTGATTGTCGAAGATCACGCAATTGCCCGCCTCGGAGCGGAAGCGCACCAGAAAACGCTCTTGCTGCATCATTTTGAGAAACTTGATGAAGGCCGGGTAATAGCTGTCCAGCAGCTCCTGCGGCAGATCCATTGTATCCTGAAGGTGCTGCGAAATGGTAACGCCGGTGACCCGCCCATCTGGATCGGTTTCGATCACGCGCTGATGGGCGCGATAATCCCAATTGTCGTGCCGGTAGAAAAACGGGATCTTGTTGTCGGCCAGCAGGCGGAACGCTTCGGGGTCTTCCTCGCGCAAGGCTTCGGCCACGGCAGCCCCGTCGAGAAACAGCGAAAGCCCCCCCTCCACGCTATTTTCCATGCAGTGCAGGAATTGAACGCCGGGGGCGGCTTCTTCTCCGGGCAGGTCGGTATGCATCTCCAGCGGCCCGGCGGTAAAGGCCAGATTGGTCGGCTCAATCTCGACGCGCACGTCAAAAAACAGCCCTTCGGCCGATGGCGTGATCGGCCCGATGGCATCCACAAGGCTGGGCAGACTGTCATCATTGGCCGCCATGTCGGTGACGATGGCGATCCCGTTTTCGATAAGGGCGCGGGTCAGCCGCGCGCGGGCCTCAGGGTCGCTCAGCACGGCCTGTTGTGGCACGCGGATAAAGTGCGGTTCCTGATCAGCGTACCACAGGTTTGGCGAGATATCGGCGGGGTCTTCGGTGCGCCCGCGGGCGACGAAGGTTTCCAGCAGCGCCAAAGGGATGTGGCTGATTTGGCTTTCTGTTTGCCATTCGATCACCAGCGCGTCGCCCTCAAGCCGTGCGGCGCTTGCGCGCGGCTGGTCTGGAAGGGAGGCCACGTCGAAGATGCGTTCGCGGGTCT
>DATFJQ010000043.1:0-6745 GCA_035269125.1 Roseovarius sp. | reverse complement strand
AGCGAAAGCGGTTCAACTGACGGCGTAAGGTCATGCATCATGGCACGGATCTGGCGCGAGACTTGCGCGTAAACTTCCATTCTGGGTTTCAAAACAACTGCGTCGGGGCACAGCGCAAGTGCCTTGAACATGGGCATGGCCGACCGCACACCGCGAATGCGCGCGATGTAACACGCGGTTGAAACAACACCGCGCCGCCCGCCGCCAATGATCAGCGGTTTGTCGGACAGCGCTGGATTGTCGCGTTTTTCAACGCTGGCATAAAACGCATCGCAATCCATATGCGCGATAGAGAGGTGATACAGCTCGTCATGGGCGATCACACGCGGGCTGCGGCACGCGGGGCATCGCGGGCCGACGTCGAACTGTGTCAGGCAATCACGGCAAAGGGCGGGCATCGCAAATCTGCTTGTTACGCAAGGTGCTGGCGTTTGTAACGTGGCTGACGGAAGACTACACTAACCAAAGCGGGAAATCTTTACCCAAAGCACACATGGGGGCGGCATGCGCAATTCCGACCGGTTCGACGGCACAAAGCTGTTCCTTTTTCTGGGCGGCGACCTTGTGACGATCCGGCGCGATCAACGCCCGGATATCCCATGGCCCGGAATGTTGGATGTGCCCGGTGGCGGGCAAGAGCATGGCGAAACACCCGTTCAGTGCGTCCTGCGCGAAACTGAAGAAGAAATAGGGCTTTCATTAAGTCCTGCCGATTTGGTTTGGAAACGGTTCTACACCGAACCGATCCGGGCATGGTTTTTTGCCGCCCATTTGCCAAAGCAGCGCGCGCAAAAGGTTGTGCTGGGCAATGAGGGCACGGAATGGCTGCTGATGGCGCCGGAAGTTTATATCGGCCACCCCGAGGCCGTGCCGCATTTTCGGGCTCGTCTGGCGTTTTACCTGAACGACTGAAACGCCGGTTATTCCAAAGTGGCGATCACAGCGCGCAGGGTGGCAATGCCTTCGCCTTTTTCGCTGGAGGTCACAATCAGTTCCGGAAATGCGGCGGGATGTTTGGCCAGTTTTCCGCGCACCTGATCCAGAACCTTGTCGCGCTCGCCCGCCTTCAGCTTGTCGGCCTTGGTCAGCACGCATTGAAACGTCACGGCAGAGCTGTCCAGCAAGCTCATGATCTCTTCGTCCACGTCTTTGATCCCGTGACGTGCATCTATCAACACAAAGGCGCGGCGCAGGTTTGGACGGCCGGACAAATACTGCTTGAGCAGTCTTTGCCACGCTTCGACCTTGGCCAGCGGCGCGTTGGCGTAGCCATAGCCGGGCAGGTCCACCAGATAGTGACTTTCGCCCAAGGTGAAAAAGTTGATCTCTTGCGTGCGGCCGGGCGTGTTTGAGGCCCGTGCGATGGCTTTGCGGCCCGTGATGGCGTTGATCAGGCTGGATTTGCCAACGTTCGAACGCCCGGCAAAACACACCTCAAGCCGGTCGGCCGCAGGCAGGCCCGACATGGCAACGACGCCTTTCAGAAATTCGACCGGGCCAGCGAACATTTTGCGCCCCAGTTCCGAGGTATGCTCGTCCGGGGGATCGGACACAGGGAATGGCATGGTCATGTCAGTACCTCGATCGTGTCACCAACAGAAAGGTTGCCGGATTGTGTGACCTCGGCGTAAATTCCGAAATTTTGATGGTCGAAAAGACGGTTCAAGGTGGCCAGCGTGTCGGCATCCCGAAGCCCAGTATCAGGGTTTGCCGTGGTGGCTGTGCAACGCACGATCGGGTCGCGCACCTGCAATTCAGCACCGCCGATGCGAATGGTCTTGCCGACCCAATCACATTCTGCCCATGCAGGCAGCCCGCTCATGTGAATGTTGCCACGCCAGCGCAGCGGCGAGATATCTTGCCCCATGGCAGCCGTCATCGCATCGTTGGAGGCCAGATTCAGTAGGCTGATCGACGGATAATCGGTGTCTGTCATCCCCCGCCCTTCGACCCGCACAAGGCGTACGGATTGCGCGCGGTTGCTGGGCATCAACGGGCGGACCCAGTCCAGAAAGGCCTGTGCCTCTTGGTCGGGATCAAACGACAGCTCGGGGCGGTCGGGGTGGCGCAAGGTGACAGTGCCCGCCATGGGATCACATTGGGCGCTGATCGCCATCAAGCCGGGCACCTTGGCCCCGCGCGAAAACGCGACGCAGGGCGACCATGCGCTATTGTCGGCCTCGGACAACTCATGTGCCACCGCCCAACGCCTGTCCCATGGCATGGTCTGACCAGCGGTCAGCGCGACCTGTGCCAAACTTTCGCGCCCATGCCCCTTGATCGGATGGCGCCACAGTGCGGCGATCCGCGCGGTCATTTCTCGTCCGGTTTCGGCTTGCGCTTGAAGCTGGATTTGATGTTGCCCAGCAAGTCGGGCTTATACCCTTGGCTACGCATGATCATATACTGCTGCGAAAAGGTGATCGTGTTGTTCGCAATCCAGTAGATGACCAGACCACTGGCAAAACTGCCAAGCATGAACATGAAGACCCATGGCATCCATGCGAAAATCATTTGCTGTGTCGGATCCGTGGGTGACGGGTTGAGCTTTTGCTGAAGCCACATCGAGATCCCCAACAAGAGCGGCAGAATACCGATGAAGATCAACGCAAGGATTGACCCAGGTTCGGGGGCATCCCAAGGGAACACGCCCCACAGGTTATAAATCGAGGACGGATCAGGCGCGGAAAGGTCTTTGATCCAGCCAATCCATGGGGCGTGGCGCAGCTCAAGCGTGACAAAGATCACCTTGTATAGTGAAAAGAAGATCGGGATTTGCAGAAGGATCGGCAAACAGCCCGAGGCCGGGTTGACCTTTTCCTTCTTGTAAAGCTCCATCATCTGCTTTTGCAGAGCCTGACGATCATCGCCTGCGGTCTCTTTGATTTTCTCCATCTGCGGCTGAAGTTCTTTCATCTTCGCCATCGAGACGTAGGATTTATAGGCCAACGGCAGCAACAGCGCTTTGATCAAGAGGGTCAGACCGATGATGGCCCACCCCATCGAACCAGCAAGCCCCATACCGGCCAAGGTGACGTTCAGCCAGTGCAGCACCGCAAAGATCGGCTTGGTCAGGAAAAAGAACCAGCCCCAATCGATCGAGTCGAGAAAACGGTCGATCCCGGCTTCGTTTTGATAAGTGCGGATCGTATCCCATTCTTTTGCACCAGCAAAAAGGCGTGTTGATACACTGACGCTTTCGCCCGGCTCCAGCGTTTCGGTGCGCTGTTTCGAGGTCGTCTGATAGATATTGCGCCGGGTATCCTGGAACGTGGTGAACTGCGCGCCCTGTGTGTCGGGAATCAGAGTGGTCATCCAGTAGTGATCGGTGAAACCGATCCATCCGTTTTCCTCGACCGCGATTTCCGAATGGTTGGTTGCGGGCTCGAAATCGTCGTAATCGGATTCTGTCAGCTCGCCATCGACCATGCTGATCGCGCCCTCATGAAGAATAAAGAAATTCTTCATATCCGCAGGTTCGCCATGGCGGGCCAAGATGCCGTATGGCGCCAGAGAAATGGTTGAAGACCCTGTGTTTTCGACTGATTGTGTAACGCTGAACATATAATCTTGATCAACGCTGACGTCTCGGCGGAAGGTCAGGCCGGCGCCATTTTCCCAAATTAGGGTCAGGGGCGTGTCGGGTGTCAGCCTATCTCCGCTTTCGACTTGCCACAGCGTGTTTGCGCCGGGCACCGTTTCTGCGTTCAGGCCTTGGCCGGGCGCCCAGCCGAACAGGGCGTAATAGGCATGATTGCTGCCTATGGGCGACAGCAGCGTGACAGTGTCAGCGCCGGGTTCAAGCGTTTCGCGATACTTGCGCAGGGCAAGTTGATCAATTCGCCCGCCAAGTAGCGAAATGGCGCCTTTCAGACTGGGTGTTTCAATCTCAATCTGCGGCGTTTCTTGCGTGGGTGTGGTGCCTGCTACGGCTTCGCCTGCGGCCACGTCCTGCGTGGGTGTGGCGGTTTGCGGCGCACTGGCCGGCGCATCTGCGTTGGCCTCGGTCTGAGCCGCGGTTGTCTCTGTGTCATCCTGAACCGGCTCGGGGGGAGGGAACATTACGAACCACACCAAGATTACGACAAAGCTAAGCGCCGTCGCCAGAATTAGATTCTTGTTCTGATCATCCATTGCAGATGGCCACCCGTCTGTGTTTTCAATCACCGCGGTTCAACAGAGTGCGAGACCAAAGGTCAAGGGGATTCCGGGAAATGCCCTGATAGGTCGCCATTCAAACCCGTGCTATCCAGTGCCGTGTGCGATACCCGGAATTTGCGCCAATCGGCTGTTGTGCCGCTTGATCCAGAGCGGAATTTGATCGCACGGCATTGGGCGACCGATGCCAAAACCTTGGACAAACCCGCAGCCAAGTTGCGCCAGAATTGCGTGCTCTCCGGCGGTTTCCACGCCTTCGGCAAGGGTTTCCAGCGACAGCCTTTCCGACATCGAAAGGATGGCTGACACCATACGCTGTTGATCGCGGCTTTTGTCGATCCCAGTGACGAAAGACTGATCAATCTTGAGCCGCCCAACCGCAAGACCGCGCAATGAGGATAATGAGGCATGCCCGGCGCCGAAATCGTCAAGGTCAATAAGGCAGCCAAGTTTGGCCAAGGTATTGATATTGTGCACCACCGTGTCATCGGCCGATTGTGCAACCACGTTTTCCAACACTTCAATCGCCAGCCTTACAGGGGCCACACCATGACGATCAAGCTCCCATGCGATGTGATCCGCGATGGTCGGGTGCCGCAATTCCGCAGGCGTCAGGTTCAGGCCGATGCGTGGCACTAACAGGCCGTCTTTGTCCCATTGGGTCAGCGCCTCAAGGCTTTGCCGCAACATTTCGTGTCCAAGAGTTTCCAGCCGCCCTGTTTGTTCCATCAGCGGCAAGAATTCCGATGGCCCAAGTATGCCCCGCTCGGGGTGGTTCCAGCGCGCTAACGCCTCGGCGCCGCTGAGCGCGCCAGTGTCAGTAGATATCTGCGGCTGAAACCAGGGCAGGAACTCCCCACGATCCAAAGCGCGCGTCAAATCATCGCCCGCAACAGAGGGGCAGGCGCTGAGACGTTTCATGTCAGGGGCATAACTGCGGCAGGAGGATGGGCCATGTCTGCGCGCTTCATCCAATGCCAGATCGGCTGCATTGATCAAGGCGCGCCCGGTCGAATGCAAGGGTTGCGAATCAAGGCAATGACCGACGCAGGCCGTCAGACATGCGGTTGCCGACCCTAGTGAAATCGGCTCTTCCATAGTCGTGCGCAGCCGGTCGCAAAGTCGCATGGTGGCCCCTTGGGTCAGACGTTTGGACGGCCGCAGGACAATACAGAACTTCCCGGCGTCCATTTCAAAAATCTGGTCGCCATGGCGCAGAATGCTTTTCAGACGTGACACTGTGTGGCGGGCAATGTCATCCGGTGCGTGTTGACCAAACTGATCGGACAAAGCGTTGAAATCGTCGATTTGCAGCATGATGCAAGCCGTTTTGGCCGAGCGCCGCCGGGCTTTTCGAATCGCTGAATCGAGCGCGGCAAGAACAGGCTCATGGTTGCGATATGCGGCGTTCAGCCGCTCTGTGTGCCGTGCAATGAAGTTCACCAACAGAAAGCCGGCGGGTAGGCCAAAAACGAGCCCCAAAAGCACCGTCTGCGCCCCAACCGTGACACTGGCGAGTGCCAATCCAGCCAGCAATAAAAGCGTGATCATCCCCTCGCGTGCGATCGATTGCTGCGTGGCCCAAGCGAGACGCCATTTATGTTTATTCAGTGGCATGTTCCGTGCTCCGACCAATGTGTCGTGAGCGTAATGCCGCGCGGGTCAACAGTGACTTAACGCAGCTTGGGCAGAGCCTCGGGATTTCCGTCAATTTTTAAAGATCCCCGTTCAAGCCCGTGAAAATCAAAAAGTTTCGGATCAAGAAGATGCGACGGTCGGGCGTTCATCAACGCTCGGAACATGACCTGCCTGCGACCCGGCGAATTGGCCTCCCAACCATCCAGAATCTGTTTGACCTGCTGGCGCTGCAACCCGTCTTGCGACCCGCACAGATCACAGGGAATGATCGGGTAATTCATTGACTTCGCGAACTTTTCACAGTCAGCCTCGGCGACAAAAGCCAGCGGACGGCACACGTGAAGGTCACCCTCTTCGTTTAATAGTTTAGGCGGCATGGTGGCCAGCCGTCCGCCGTGAAAAAGGTTCATGAAAAAGGTTTCAAGAATATCGTCACGGTGATGGCCCAGAACCACCGCAGAACACCCTTCTTCGCGTGCAACGCGGTACAGGTTGCCACGCCGCAGGCGCGAACACAGCGCGCAATAGGTGCGCCCCTGCGGCACCTTATCGACAACGACGGAGTAGGTATCCTGATATTCAATCCGGTGCGGAACGCCCATTTTCTCAAGGAAGTCCGGCAGAACCGTCGCCGGAAATCCCGGTTGCCCCTGATCCAGATTGCAGGCCAGAATCTCAACAGGCAAAAGCCCGCGCCATTTCAGCTCATGCAGAACGGCCAGCAGGGTGTAGCTGTCCTTGCCACCTGACAGGCAAACCAGCCATTTAGGCGGCGTATCGTTTTTTTCGACCATGCCGAAATGATCAATCGCCTCGCGCGTTTGGCGCACGATGCGTTTGCGCAGCTTCTTGAACTCGGTGGTCGAGGGGGCACCGGCAAAGAGCGGATGGATATCTTGGGCGTCGTCCAACATAGGGCGGCTTTAGTCGGTTTGCCCAAATCGGACAA
>DATFJQ010000042.1:0-32706 GCA_035269125.1 Roseovarius sp. | reverse complement strand
TGTCCACTTCGGAGCCCGAGGCGCGCAAGGCGGGTGAAATCGTCGGCTCGGTCGACGAGCTTGTGTCGAAACTCAAGGAAGCGGGGGCCGTATGATGTCTGTTCTTCTGATTGCCGAAATCAACGATGGCACGCTGGCGATGGACGCCACCGCCAAGGCCGTGACCGCCGCCGCCAAGTTGGGTGACGTGACCGTTCTGTGCGCGGGCGAAACCTGTGCCGATGCCGCGGCCCAAGCCGCAACAATTGATGGTGTCGCCAAGGTGCTGTGCGCCGAAGATGCGCTTTATGGCCACCGCCTGGCCGAGCCTGTGGCGGCTCTGATCGTCAGCCTTGCGGGCGATTACAGCCACATTGTCGCGCCCGCCACGACCGATGCTAAGAACATCCTGCCGCGCGTGGCCGCGCTGCTGGATGCGATGGTGATCACCGATGTGACCGCCGTAGTGGATGCCGACACGTTCGAGCGACCGATTTACGCCGGGAACGCCGTGCAGACCGTCAAGTCGAAGGACGACAAGAAGGTCATCAGCTTCCGCACATCCACCTTCGATGCGGCTGGCACCGGCAATTCCGCAGCGGTCGAGACCACCGGCGCGGCGGATGATCCGGCCCTGTCCGAGTGGGTGGCCGACAAGGTCGCCGAAAGCGACCGCCCCGAACTGACCTCGGCCGGGGTTGTCGTGTCGGGTGGTCGTGGCGTCGGCTCGGAAGAGGACTTTGCCCTGATCGAGAAACTGGCCGACAAGCTGGGTGCCGCCGTTGGTGCCTCGCGCGCCGCCGTCGATTCAGGCTTCGCCCCGAACGACTGGCAGGTGGGCCAGACCGGCAAGGTCGTCGCACCGCAACTCTATATCGCCGTCGGCATCTCGGGTGCGATTCAGCACCTTGCTGGCATGAAGGATTCGAAAATCATCGTCGCCATCAACAAAGACGAAGAAGCACCGATCTTTCAGGTGGCCGATTACGGCCTTGTGGCCGACCTTTTCGAGGCCGTTCCGGAACTCAACGACAAGCTGTAATCACTGGCCCTGCCATGTATCAAAATGAAAGGCCCGCCAAATCGGCGGGCCTTTTTCATGCGACCGCCATCACGTCGCGCAGCGCAGGCACAAGTGCCACCGCCGCTTCGGCATGGGCCGCCGGCCCCAACAACTCATTGGCGGCCGGGGCTTCAACACTTGAAAACACCATCCCGCTTGTGCCGGTTTTCAGCGCAGTCGCGCTGGCCGTCACCTCGACAACCTGTGCCGCCTTGGCGCGCACAGCCTCAAGCATGCGGCGGGTCACAAACGCCGGGTCTTGCGCCAGATCGGCCCCGTCGCATCCAAGGCTGGGCCGCCGTGCCGCGAACCACAAGGCCACAACCGGTGGGCCGTCACCAGCCAGCAGCTTGTCCATCCGTTCCACCCACACCGTCCGCAGCTCTTCGCGCACCAAATCAAACCGGTCTGGCGACACGCCTTGCAAGCGCCGCAGCATATGCCGGGTGAAATGGAACTCGGTGAAATCCACATCGGGAAACAAACGGCGCAAGGCAGCGGTCGCTTTCAAAAACCGATCATTGCGACGGCGATGCACCGTGTAAAACCGATTTGACATGTTCTGCGCCCCGGGCATCTGCAACACCACGGCCGCCGCCCCTGCGCGTGCCTTGGACATGGCGGGATCGTTCAACAGCACATCCAACCCCGCATTGGGCCAGCCTAAATTGACGCAGGCCAGCCCAAGGCGTTTTTCAACCATCGCCGGGAACGGCTCTCGTATGAATTTTCCATAGGTTTCGGTGCCACCCAAAAACGCCACATAATCACCGTCCAAGTGGCGTGGCGGCCCCCGAAAGATCAGTTTTGACCCGAAATAGTGACAGGGGCAGTAATCAAGGGGCGCCCGCCCCCCTCTGAAAGGTTGGTAACTCATTTTTCCCACCAAATTTTCTTCACCCGCAGGCAGAGTCGCATCACCGGGTTTAGAAAACGCTAAAGGTGCATTTCGCTTTGAATTTTTGACAGTATCGGCCCTTGCGGCCCGCCCCGCCCCGTGCCTATGCTGACCCGTATCACAGCGAAAGGCAGGCGATATGGAGATCGGAAAAATCGGCGTTGTCGGCGCAGGGCAAATGGGCAATGGCATCGCGCATGTCATGTCGCTGTCCGGCTATGAAGTGCTGTTGAATGACATCAGCCAAGAAGCCCTGAATGACGGGCTGGCCATCATTCGCAAGAACATGGAACGCCAAGTCAGCCGTGACAAAATCACCGCCGATCAGATGGAGGCCGCGATGGCCCGCATCAACACGACCCTGAAGCTCCCCGATCTGGGCTCTACCGATCTGGTGATCGAGGCCGCGACCGAACGCGAGACCGTCAAACAAGCGATTTTCGACGAGTTGCTGCCCCATCTGGAACCACACACGATCCTGACCTCGAACACCTCGTCGATCTCGATCACCCGATTGGCCAGCCGCACCGACCGCCCCGAGAAATTCATGGGCTTTCACTTCATGAACCCGGTGCCGGTCATGCAACTGGTCGAGTTGATCCGAGGTATCGCCACCGATCGCGAAACCTATGACGCCTGCCTTGCGGTGGTGGAAAAACTGGGCAAAACCGCCGCCTCTGCCGAGGATTTCCCGGCATTCATCGTCAACCGCATCCTGATGCCGATGATAAACGAAGCCGTCTATACCCTTTACGAAGGGGTCGGCAACGTAAAGTCGATCGACGAATCCATGAAACTGGGGGCCAATCACCCGATGGGGCCACTGGAACTGGCCGATTTCATCGGGCTGGACACCTGCCTTGCCATCATGAATGTGCTGCATGACGGATTGGCGGATACCAAGTATCGTCCCTGCCCCCTGCTGACCAAATATGTCGAAGCCGGATGGCTGGGCCGCAAAACCGGGCGGGGATTTTATGATTATCGCGGGGATGCGCCAGTGCCGACCCGCTAACTGCGCAGCCTATTGGGCGGTTTCACCCAACGACAAGGTATGCTCGCGCAGCCATGCCATGAAACCGCGCGGATCGCTTTGCAGCATTTCCATCTTTTCTGCGGACACCGGTGCGCCGACCACCGGTTTTTGCGGCTTGTTGCAGCTATGCACAACCTCATGCAGTAGCAGCGATTGCCGCAATGTCGGGGAAATCCGGTTGGCCATCTGATACCAGCGTGAATTCGCGCCCGGAAAATAGATCGGCACAACGGTCGCACCCGAGCGCCGGATCATCTGCGCTGTAAATACGTTCCATTCGCGTTCAATCGCCGGTCCGAACAGCGTGTCGGACGAGGCCACAACCCCGGACGGGAACACGCTGATCAAGCCCCCCTCTTTGAGGTGGGCCATCGCCTTGGCCCGCATTTCCACCGATTTACCCTGTGCGTCGGGTTCATGCGGAAAGGGCACCGGGATCATGTAAGACGCGGCAACCTCATCAATGCCGGTCAGCAAGGCGCGCGTCAGAATTTTATAATCGGTCCGCCGCCGTCCGATCAAGTCGGCCAAGATCATCCCATCCACCAACCCGTGCGGATGATTGGCCACCGCCACCACCGGCCCGTCGCTTGGAATATTGTCCAGCTGGCTTTCGGGTGTCAGCAGATCGATGCCCATCGTATCCAACGCCGCGCGCCAAAAGGGCTGCCCTGTGGGTGCGCCGCGCCGCTCAAACGCCTTGATCATCCGAATGATCGAAAGTTTCCCGGTAAACCATTCCATCGAGCGAATGGTGAATGCCGTCAAAGGCGCATCAAATGAATTGGCGTAGGTCAGGCTGCGCCGGTCATACTTGGTGAAATTCACCGTTTGACCCGGTTGCCCGCTGGCCTCGTCCTGTGCGCCGTCAACCACCTGATCCATTCCCGTTCCGTCGCGCATTGCCGCGCCTTCTATCTTACATCTCTTCGCCAAAACGGTTGGCCACCAAAGCCTCGACCGCATCCGCCAAAGCCTTGGCATCCGGCCCCGAAGTTTGCACGTCAATAGTGCTTCCTTGCGACGCTGCCAACATCAAAAGCCCCATGATGCTATCGCCACCGGCTGACATCCCATCATGGCCAACCTCCGCTGCTGCGTCGAATCCTTCGACCACTTCCACCAACTTGGCGGCGGCACGGGCATGCAGCCCTTTGACGTTGACGATTTTAATTTCGCGGGTGATCGTATCGGACATCAAATTTTTTACCTGTTGGTTTCGTCGGATGAAACGTTGTGACTGTCGATATACTTGCGGCCCGCATCCAATGCGGCGCGTGCAGCCTCATGCACCGGCAAATCGCGGCTTTTGGCCAGCTTGATCAGCAACGGCAGGTTCGCACCATACAGGATACGGCGTTTGGACGGCTGACAGGCCTTCAGCGACAGGTTTGATGGCGAACCACCAAACAGATCGGTGACGATCATCACCCCGTCGCCCACGTCCACCTGCTCAGCGGCGGCGCAAATTTCAGCCTGCTTGTCAGCACGATCGTCGGAATCCTCCATGGACACGGCACGTATCCCGGTTTGACGGCCCATCACATGTTCTACGGCCCGCAAATACTCGTGGGCCAATCCGCCATGCGCAACAATCACGATGCCGATCAACGCCGCCTCTCTCCTGTTTGGTTCGGGCCGGGAGGCCCTGCTTGCGCCGTGGGGGCACCCATAGCAAGGCGTCGCTCCAACTCGCGGTGTCTTATTGACACCGCCCAGCCGTCCTCTGCAAGGGCTTGGGCCAAAGTTTCTGCCATTGTGACACTCCGGTGCTGACCCCCGGTGCAACCAAAGCCAATGGCCAGATATGCTTTGCCCTCGGCCTCGTAGGCGGGCAGCAGCAAATTGGCCAGATCAATCACCTTGTCCCGAAATCCGGTAAAGCGCGGGTCGTTGGCGACATAGGCCCTGACCCCCGGGTCACGCCCATCCAACCTGCGCAACGCTTTCTCCCAATAAGGATTGCGCAAAAACCGGCAATCAAACAGCATGTCCAGCCCGCGCGGCAAGCCACGCTTGTAGGAAAAGGAATGCACAGATACCGCCAGTTCGCCTTCCCCATCCGGCGTAAACCAACGCTCTAGTTCCGCACGCAGATCATGCGGTGACATCTCGGACGTGTCGATCAGCAAATCGGCCCGCGCGCGGATCGGCCCCAAAAGATCAAACTCGCGTTCGATCCCTTGACCGGCGCTTTCAGCCGGGGCCAACGGGTGGCGGCGGCGGGTTTCCGAAAACCGGCGCAACAGAACATCAAAGGAGCAATCCAGATACAGCACCTGCAGCGGTGCGCCTGCCAGCCCATCCATCCGATCAATCGCATCGATCAACGCATTGGTTGAAAAGTCGCGATTGCGTGTATCGAACCCCAGCGCCAAAGGTTTTTCAGGTGTGTTACCCTCCAGCAAACGCGGCAGCAACGACAGCGGCAGGTTGTCGATCGCCTCATAGCCCATATCTTCCAGCACCCGGATCGCAGTGCTGCGCCCCGCACCCGAGGGCCCGGTCACAAGAATTAGCCGGGCAGGGCCCGACCGACCTTGCGGATTAGTCTGTGCTGTGCGTGTCATCCTTATCCCCTAATGATCACCCATGGCGTCCATTCTGTAGATATAGCAGGATTGCGCTTGGAAAATGGGGCGCGTCCGGATTTCCCAGAACCGGCAGCGTCACATCCAGCACAGTCTCTTGATGCCATCCCGGCAGGCGCTCGTGTTCGGGGCGATCCATATCCACAATCAACGCCAGCGGAGCCGGGCCCACAGCCGGACAATTCAGGATGCCGACGCCGCGTGCCTCGATCAAGCCATGGAGTATTGGGGGGGCATCCGCGATCACCTGACCCGCGGCGCGCGTCACGACCGTGCGATCATCGGCGATCAGCCCCGCACCAAGTGCCAGCAATTGCAGCGCCATCGCCGATTTCCCCGAACCCGAGGCGCCACGGATCAAAACCGCGCGCCCTGCGACCGCAACCGTGCTGGCATGAACAATAAGAGAGGCGGCGCCGGGCGGCATCGGCAACAGGTCGTCGTCCCGCCCCAGCATCGGCTCAGACCGGCAAGCCCACCACGAAACGCGCGCCCAGCGGATCCGAGGTGACATCGGCATCGGTCGGACGAATATTCTCGGCCCAAATCACACCGTCATGGGCTTCGATGATCTGCTTGGAGATCGATAGCCCAAGCCCCGAATTGTTGCCAAAATCATTCGCCGACCGCTCGGAATAGAAGCGCTTGAAAATCTTGGTCAGGGCCTGATCGGGAATGCCCGGGCCGGTGTCTTCCACCACGACCAGAACCCGGTTGTCCCGTTTGCGCACCCACAGGCGGATCGCGTCGCCCTCTTCGCAGAAACTTGTCGCGTTGGTTATCAGATTGACGAACACTTGCGCCAGTCGCGCCTCTAGCCCCGTCACCACGATGGCCTCAGCAGGAAAGTCGGTGATGAAATCAATGCCCTTTTTCTCGGCTTCTTCACCCAGATAGTGGCCCAGATTGCGCAGCATACCGATCAGGTCGAACGGCTCTTGCTCTTCCTTGACCAATTCGCTGTCCAGCCGTGAGGCGTTCGAAATATCGCTGACCAATCGGTCAAGACGGCGCACGTCATGCTCGATCACTTCCAGCAGCTTTTCGCGCTGATCCTCGCGCTTGGCCACACGCATTGTGCCAACGGCACTGCGCAGGCTAGCCAGCGGGTTCTTGATTTCGTGCGCCACGTCGGCCGCAAACTGTTCATTGCTGTCGATCCGGTGATACAGGGCCGAAACCATGCCACGTAGCGCCCCGGACAGGCGCCCGATCTCGTCCGGCCGCGCAGTCAGGTCGGGGATACGAATACGCCCGCCCCCGGTGCGACGGTTTCGATCCCCACCGATTTCGGCGGCGGCCGCAAGATCGGCCAGTGGATTGGCGATGGTTGAGGCCAGTATCAAGCTCAGCCCCACCGAAACCGCCGTCGCAATCAAAAAGATCCGCAAAACCCATTCATGTTCGGCCCGTACAAGGCGATCAATCTCGCCCGACGCGTTCGCCATTGCCACCACGGCGACCGGCTTGCCGTTTTGCAAAATGGGTGTCGCTGCCGAAAACACGGTGCGCCCGTCCACTTCGCTTGCGGCTGTCTGCGATCCAGCCCGCAACGTTGTCGGAACCAAGCGTTGTGCCAGCGCCTCAACCGTGGTCGGATCGCTGGCATCAAATATCGCAAATGGCCCCGAGACCCAGTCCCACACCCGGCCAAGCGCATCGGTGATGATCGTCCGCTGCCCGCCCTCGCCGTCCAGAACACCGGGCCGGGTGCCTATCGTCTGACCCGTCAGGGCGCCTTCGGTGTCGAATACGAACACCTCGACGCCATCGCGCAGATCAAGGCCGGACAAGGTGGTGCGCACATCTATGCCGTCCCCTGTCATTAGGTTAACCGGCGCGCCCGTCGGCAACTGTGCCTCAAACACATCGGCGACCAACTCGACCTCGCTCACCAGATTGCTGGCACGCTGCAATGCAAGGCTGTCGCGCGACGAATTGAGATACAGGATACCCGTCAGCAGAACGCTGAGCGCCACGAGATTGAACGTGATGATCTTTCGCGTGAGTGAAGAATTCTTGGCCGAGCGTAGCCCTCTGCGCTCGCGGCGCGAGCGCATTTCGGAATCTGCAACATTGTCAGGCGACACGAAATCATCACCCAGAACAACATCGTCATCCCGCCGATGCGCTTGGTCGCGCATGTCTATGCCCTCGGCCAGTGTCATTATTCCTCGTTATACCGATAGCCGATACCATACAGCGTTTCGATGGCCGAAAACTCGGAATCGACCATGCGCAACTTTTTTCGCAGTCGCTTGATGTGGCTATCGATGGTGCGGTCGTCGACATAAACCTGATCGTCATAGGCCACATCCATCAACTGATCGCGGCTCTTGACGAAACCGGGGCGTTGCGCAAGCGCCTGCAACAGCAGGAATTCGGTCACGGTCAACGACACGTCCTTGGCCTTCCATGTCACCGCATGGCGGAGCGGATCCATCCGCAGCTGGCCGCGCTCGATCACCTTTGTGTCTTCGGTATCGGCCACAATGTCGCCGGCCACGGCATCCTGACGGCGCAACAATGCGCGAATACGTTCGACCAACAAGCGCTGGCTGAACGGTTTCTTTACGTAATCATCCGCCCCCATGCGCAGGCCCAGAACCTCGTCGATCTCATCGTCTTTCGACGTCAGGAAAATCACCGGAATTTGGGTTTTCTGGCGCAAACGCTGCAACAGATCCATACCATCCATGCGCGGCATCTTGATATCCAGAACCGCCATGTCAGGCAGTTTCTTACTGAACGCATCAAAGGCCTGCTGGCCATCATTATAGGTGTCAACCTCGAAACCCTCAGCCTCGAGGGTCATAGAAACCGAAGTCAGGATATTCCTGTCATCGTCCACTAGGGCGATCTTAGACATATTACCAATCCTTGTACTGCTCTGCGTGCCTGATTTTTTCCGCCAATATGCGTCCTTTTGCCCTTTACAATCAATCCCAAAGTGCGAATCAGCCCCATCACACCCCTGCATTGGGCCAAAAAAACCTTTATGATGACTAAATTGACTCACTCTCTTGCCTACATCCCGTTAGCGGCCCCCTATTGTTTTCGCTAACAGAACTCTGGTTGCGCTAACTTCGTTTTGGTTGCGCTAACTGCGCTAAAGCGTCCTGTTCTTTTACGGAAACGTCATGTTAAGAGGCCGCCAAGGCATGGCATGCACCGCCATACCGGCGCCAGCCGGCGCCACGGACCAAGGCCGCCCAATGACCGGCCATCGCTGACACAGGAGCGTGAAAGATATGACATCTGGACGGGTCAACCCGCAATTCCAGCTAGAAGATCAAGGCATCACGGGGCTGGGAAATGTCTATTACAACCTCATCGAACCAGCGCTGATCCAAGAGGCGCTGAAGAACGGCGAAGGTGATCTGGGACGCGGCGGCGCGTTCCTTGTGACCACCGGAAAATTCACCGGCCGTTCACCCAAAGACAAGCATGTCGTCAAAACAGACAGTGTCGCCGACACCATCTGGTGGGAAAACAATGCCGCCATGTCGCCCGAAGGCTTCAACGCGCTTTACGACGACATGATCGCACACATGCAGGGCGGCAAGTATTACGTCCAAGACCTGACCGGCGGCGCCGACCCGGCGCATGCGATCAACGTTCGCATGGTCACGGAACTGGCGTGGCATGGCCTTTTCATTCGCCACCTGCTGCGCCGCCCCGAGCGTGAGGCGCTGGACAAGTTCGTGGCTGACTTCACTGTCATCAACTGCCCCAGCTTTCAGGCCGATCCGGCCAAGCATGACTGCCGCTCGGAAACGGTGATCGCCCTGAATTTCGACCGTAAGATCATTCTGATCGGCGGCACCGAATACGCCGGGGAAAACAAGAAATCGGTCTTTACACTGCTCAACTACCTGTTGCCCGAAAAAGGCATCATGCCGATGCACTGTTCGGCCAACCATGCCGATGGCAACCCGGTGGACACCGCCGTTTTCTTTGGCCTGTCGGGCACAGGCAAGACCACCCTGTCGGCTGACCCACAGCGCACGTTGATCGGCGACGACGAGCATGGCTGGTCCGATCGCGGCACCTTCAACTTTGAAGGCGGGTGCTATGCCAAGACGATCAACCTCAACCCCGAGGCCGAGCCGGAAATCTACGCCACAACCTCAAAGTTCGGCACCGTGATCGAAAATATGGTGTTCGACGAAGGCACACGGGAACTGGATTTCGACGACGACTCGCTGACTGCGAACATGCGGTGTGCCTATCCGCTCGACTACATCTCGAACGCGTCCGACACCGCGCTTGGCGGGCACCCCAAGAACGTGATCATGCTCACCTGTGATGCCTTCGGCGTGCTGCCCCCGATTGCGCGGCTGACCCCGGCACAGGCGATGTATCACTTCCTGTCGGGCTTTACCTCCAAGGTGGCGGGCACTGAACGCGGCGTGACCGAACCCGAGCCCACCTTTTCAACCTGCTTTGGCGCGCCGTTCATGCCGCGCCGTCCCGAAGCCTATGGCAATCTGCTGCGCGAAAAAATCGCCAAGCACGGGGCAACCTGCTGGCTGGTCAACACCGGTTGGACAGGCGGGGCGCATGGCACCGGGTCTCGGATGCCCATCAAGGCCACCCGCGCCTTGCTGACGGCAGCCTTGAACGGGTCGCTGAACGAGGTCGAGTTCCGAAAGGATGAAAATTTCGGCTTTGACGTGCCCGTGGCCGTGCCCGGCGTCGCCGAGGTTCTGCTGGACCCGCGTCGGACATGGGATAACCCCGAAGCCTATGACCGTCAGGCCACCAAACTGGTGCAGATGTTCGCCGACAATTTCGAGCAATACACGCCCTATATCGACGATGACGTGAAAGCCGCCGCTTTGGGCTGACACGTCATGTTTTCGACTGTTCTTCAAAGCGCCCCGGCCTGACGGTCGGGGCGTTTTTCATTTCAAGGGCATTCTTGTGAGTCTGCAGTTTGTGCAAAACATTCTCAGAACGCCATGATCCCGCGCCGGATCAGGTTCAACCCGGCGATCAACAGGACCAAAAGCGTAAGTTTGCGGAATGCTTTGTGGTCTATCCGGTCGGAAATATGAAACCCCACCCATAATCCCAGAATGGCCGGCGCAACCAATAGCAATGACAACGGCGCAGTTTTCGTATCCAGCACCCCAGACACCATATGCGCCCACAATAGCGCGACAGAGCCTAGCCCATAGATCACGCCCTGTATCCGCATCTGGTCGGCCTTGCCGGTCCCTCGGGCTGTCAGCATGGCAACCGTCGGCGGCCCCCAGACACCGGATATCCCACCGAAGAACCCGGCGATCACGGCCATGGTCGCCTCGCCCCTGCGGCCTTCGCCCCCCGGCAAGCGGGGTGGGATCCCCATCACACCCAAGCCCGCATATAGGGTGACGGGAATACCGATTAGAAGAAATATCAATGGCTTGGGCATGATTGGCACCAGTTGCGCCGCGGCCATCAGCACCACAAAGCCCACGCCAAGGAACACCCAATAGGCCCGCACCGAGCCCCAAGCGGCCCGCCACCCTTGGCGCAAGGCCTGCCAAAGGTTTGCCACCACAGTTGGCAGAATCAGGCCAGCCAAGGCCAATTCGGGCGAAATCACTGACCCTAAACCAGAAATCAGGATCATAGGCATGGCGAATCCGACCACACCCTTGACCACCCCGGCCAGCAGCGCCACCATCATGACAACCGCCCAGGCCGACGGGCCAATTTGTAATAGTGTTTCCATGAGGACGTCTTAGCCAAATTCGGTTAGTGCTGCATGTGCAAAAATCAATGCGCAATTTTCGATCAAAACTATAGCTCTTTAGGCAAAATAGTTGCGCTGCACCTGCAAAATGGCTAGGAAAGGCCCAGCAAAAAAGAGGATTGATTCATGGCCCATGACGGACAAGACATCTCGATGGCGAACGTGGTCGTTCTGGATGACCTTCTAACCCTGACCGACGCAGCAATCGCCCCGGCGCAAAGCATTCTGGACAAAGCCCTCGCGCACATGCGCGAAAAAGTCGTTGTTGATGGCCGGGTCAACGGTGGTGCTGTCGAGGCAAATCAATACGCGGCGCATGGTCTGGCGTGGCTTGCCACATACGTCGAGGCGCTGCGTCAGATGCAAAACTGGGCCAAGGGGCTCACCGAAAACGGCAAGTTCGGTGAGGTCGAGCAGCTGATTCAGCAAATCGCGTTCGGTGAATACCTCAACCAGATGCGTGGCGGCATCCAGATGAACCAAGGCGAAATGATCCGCCTGTCCGATCTGGGCCTGACGCTGAACGATATCGCCGCGCTGGACACCCCGCAGGTGATGACGCTGGTTCAGTTCGGCAACAGCCAAGCCGCCCGCACCCGTCTGGTCGAATTGATGCAGGAACGCAGTGCCGAGATCACCGTGGGCCACTCGGGTCTGGATGATGAGCTTGAGATGATCCGCGAGCAATTCCGCCGTTTCTCGGTCGATAAAGTTGAGCCTCATGCGCATGAGTGGCACCTCAAGGATGAACTTATCCCGATGGAGATCATTCAGGAACTGGCCGAAATGGGCGTTTTCGGCCTGACCATCCCAGAAGAATACGGCGGCTTTGGCCTGTCCAAAGCGTCGATGTGCGTTGTGTCCGAGGAATTGAGCCGCGGCTATATCGGCGTCGGCTCGCTTGGCACCCGGTCGGAAATCGCGGCCGAGCTGATCATCGCAGGCGGCACCGAAGAGCAAAAGCAGAAATGGCTGCCGCAACTGGCCAGCGCCGAGACCCTGCCCACCGCCGTCTTTACCGAGCCGAACACAGGCTCGGACCTTGGCAGCCTGCGGACGCGCGCCGTGCAGGATGAAAATGGCGATTGGAAGGTCACAGGCAACAAAACCTGGATCACTCACGCGTCCCGCACTCAGGTCATGACCCTTCTGGCCCGCACCAAGCCCGACACAACAGACCATCGCGGCCTGTCAATGTTCCTGGCGGAAAAGACACCGGGCACCGATGAGGCCCCCTTTCCCACCGAAGGCATGTCTGGCGGCGAGATCGAAGTTCTGGGCTATCGCGGTATGAAGGAATACGAACTGGCGTTCGACAATTTCCATGTCAAAGGTGAAAACCTGCTGGGCGGGGAAGAGGGCAAAGGCTTCAAGCAGTTGATGGAAACCTTTGAATCGGCCCGCATCCAAACCGCAGCCCGTGCTATTGGTGTGGCGCAGTCGGCCCTTGATGTTGGCATGAAATACGCCATCGACCGCAAACAATTTGGCAAATCGCTGATCGAATTCCCGCGGGTGTCCAGCAAACTGGCCCTGATGGCCGTTGAAATCATGGTCGCGCGTCAGTTGACCTATTTCAGCGCATGGGAAAAAGACAACGGCCACCGTTGCGATCTTGAGGCCGGGATGGCCAAGCTGTTGGGCGCACGCGTGGCATGGTCTGCGGCCGATAACGGCCTGCAAATCCACGGTGGCAACGGCTTTGCCTTGGAATACGCAATCAGCCGCATCCTGTGTGATGCCCGCATTCTGAACATTTTCGAAGGTGCCGCCGAAATTCAGGCGCAAGTCATCGCGCGGCGTTTGCTGGGCTAACGCGAGACCATGCACGACAGAAAAAGGGGCGCCCGGATCATCCGGGCGCCTCTTCTACATTTGCACTCGTTACCAAAACACGCAGTTTAGAAGCTAAGAACCGTGGTGTTGTCCGCAATCAATGCACCGGCCATCGCATCTGGTTTGGCGGCGGTGATCCCGTCCATCAACGCATCGGCACCAACGCCTTTGTTGGGCAGGTAAATCGCGCAAACCTCAACCTTGGTGCCGGTCTTGTCCATGATCATTTTCATCAGGCCCTGCGGGCTCATGTCCTTGGGCTTTTGCGGGGCGGTGGCGCTGGCTGGTGCGTCTTTCAGCGCCAGATCACCGGCAGGGCCACACAATAGGATTTGTGCCTTGGCGCCTTGCTGAACCGATTGCATGGTCAGCACCATCGACATCAGCTGTGTTTGAGCATCCGGCGACGTAACAACAGTTACCAATTTCTTTTCGTCTTCGGCCTGTGCAGCACCGGCAAAGGCGGTGGCGGCGATCAGGCTAAGGGCTGTCAGTGTCTTTTTCATAAGAAACCTCTTTCAGAAGTCAGGTGGGTTTAAGGGTTATTCGGGTTGAAACACCGCCCCCGCCGCAACAGCGCGCGAGGTGCGGATCACAAGGCCCGCGATGATCACGGCCAAAGCCGCCAACAGCGCAAGGCCAAGCATTTGATGAAACAAGGATTCGGTCGCGTCCGCGTAAACAAGGCTGGCGATCGTGACCGCCGCCACCGGAAAGCTGAGCGCCCAGAACGACATCGCAAAGGGCAGCTTGAGGATACGCGGCAATTGCACCGCGACAATCAGGCCGAACAGATAGGCCCCATTCAGCAAGATCCGCGCCATCGGGTCAATCACGCCACCATTCAGCTGCAACCACGCCAAAAAGCCCACGGCAGGCGGCGCGATCAGAATCACCAGCGTCGGCTGCAGGCGGCCCGGCAGGGGGTCATGGAAAATCAGGCGGTTCATCACAAGCGTCAACAGCACGATCCAGAAAATCAAGCCGACCGACATGAAGAACCAACTGATCTCAACATATCCCATCTGCGCCCCGGCGATCGGCACAATCACATTGCCCACGGCTGGGATGAACCAAGCAGGCGACAAATGCCCATGCACAAAGGCCCGCGAACTGATCCAACCAGACACGACGGCCAGTGTCAGTATACCCTGAAGGCCCATGCCCAACAGCCACATGCCGTGCGCCACATCCGGAAACCGCCCCAGCATCGCCGTGGCCATCAGCAACAGTGAAATCGACACCGCCGGGAAAAAAGCCAGTTTGACGGGGTGGTTCCATTCGGCGGCAACGGCGCTTGGGTAGCGACGCGCCTTGGCCGCATAGGTGACAGCCACGACCACAAACAACGCCACGGTTGCGGCCAAGGCAACAGTCGATGTTGCATCGGTCAGGCCAAGCGCCCGTTCACCAGCATGCAGGGCCAATGTCAGGCCCGACATCCCCATCACAGTGGTGAAAAAAGTGATCGGAAAATGTTCCAGCGCGGAATGCGTCTGCTCGCTCATTATGCGGCTCCATAAAGATACATTCCATATTCAGCATATAATAGACCCTGCCCTCGTTGATCCAGATCAAAGGGGTGTAAAAAACTGACCGCTGGCGGCAAAAAATGGTCGGGGCCCGGCGCTACTCGGGTGCCCCCAAGGTCACCTCGACCGGGGTAAGGCCATCAACCGTTCCTGTCAGGTGGCTACCGGGGGCCACCGGCCCCACCCCGGCAGGCGTGCCGGTATAAATCAGATCGCCGAGCGCCAGATGATAAAACCGCGACAGATGCGCGATCAACTCGGGCACGGGCCACACCATGTCCGACAGGCGCGCATCCTGCGCGATCTCACCGTTGTGCTGTAACGTGATGCGCTGCGCGGCAATCTCGCCAAACGTCTGCGCAGGTGTAATCGGCGCAAGCAGGGCCGCGTTTTCGAAATCCTTTCCCAGATCCCATGGGCGGCGTTTGTCCTTGGCTGCCGCCTGTAGATCACGCCGGGTCAGGTCGATCCCGCAAGCATAGCCAAAAACGGCCTGCATCGCCTTGGCTTTGGACACACGAAAGGCGGGCGCGCCGATGGCCACCACGAACTCCATCTCGTAATGGCAATCCTCAGTGCCCAGCGGGTAAGCGATATGCGCCCCTGTATGGCACAGTGCATGGGCGGATTTGGTGAAATAAAACGGCGCTTCGCGGTCCACCTCGTTGCCCATCTCGGCGGCATGGGCGGCATAGTTGCGCCCCACGCAAAAAATGCGGCGCACCGGAAAGGCGTGGCGCTCTCCGACAACGGGAACGGATGGTATCTTGGGCGGATCAAACAGAAATGCGTCAGTCATGGCCATGTTATGCGCCTTGGCTGGCATGCTGTCAAAGCGCCGATTACGGGATTGGCGCAGGGCACTGCGTGTGTCATGACGCTGTTACCATTTACCCGGACAACGCCGCACATGACATTCACCCGCTACGCCATTTATCACATGCCCGCCCCCGGCCCGCTGGCCGCCTTTGGTGCCGCTTGGCTGGGATGGGATGCCGTCACAGGGCAGCCTGTGCCGCATCCGGCAATCGGCGATCTGCCGCTGTCGATTGACCAAATCACCGAAACCCCGCGCAAATACGGGCTACATGCCACGATCAAGCCACCCTTTCGGCTGTCGCATGGCACAGCGGAGGCCGATCTGAACAGCGCCCTTGCGGAGTTTTGCGCAAGCCAGCCAACAGTTACTCTGGACGGGCTGGAGCTGGCGCAACTTGGTCGCTTTCTGGCCCTGCGCCCCGTCGGGGATGAAACCGCGCTGAATGCACTGGCCGCCGCGACGGTGCGTGGGCTAGACGCCTACCGCGCCCCGCTGACCGAAGGTGAGCTGACCCGCCGCCGCGCCGCCCCCCTGAGCCCCGAGCAAGATGCGCTTTTGCTGCAATGGGGCTACCCTTACGTGATGGAGGCGTTCCGGTTTCACATCACCCTGACCAGCAAACTGCCCAAGGCTGCGGCCCGGCAAACCGCAGACATCCTTGAGCCATTGCTCAAGCCACTATTGCCACAGCCCTACGTGATTGAGGATTTATGCCTGATGGGTGAGGCCAGCGACGGGCGTTTTCACCTGATCGCGCGCCATCCGTTGCGGGGCTAACCCGCCAGCGGCCGCGCCTCGATCACCACAAAGGCCTGTGCCCATGGGTGATCGTCGGTCAGGGTCACGTGAATAATCGCCTCGTGCCCCGCGGGTGTCATCGCCGCCAGCCTGTCCGCCGCCCAGCCGGTGACATGCATGCGCGGCTGGCCGGTGTCCAGATTGCTGACGGCCATATCCTTCCACGCGATACCCATGCGCAAGCCGGTGCCAAGCGCCTTGGAACAAGCTTCTTTCGCGGCCCATCGTTTGGCATAGGTGCCGACCACATCGGCCCGCCGTTCGGCCTTGGCCTGTTCGACCTCGGTGAACACACGATTGCGAAATCGGTCTCCGAACCGTTCAAGCGTGCCGGCGATCCGATCGATATTCGCCAGATCGGTGCCAATCCCAAGGATCATTCCGATCCGTCCCGCCCCCGCATGAGGGTCAGTTGATTGCCTGCGCCGATCCCAAGAAACAGCCGGTTACAGATAACGTAGCCGCCCGCATAAAGCCCCAGAAGGATCAAAAACTGCTTGGACAGCGCAGGCGCAATGCCCAACTTGCCAAACTCGGGCGCAAGGTCCGCCGCGCCATAGGCCAGCGCCACGTTCAGCGCCACGGCGATCACGCTGGCCGTCCATGTGAAGCGCCAGGCCACCCGTCCAGCGGGCCTGTGGCCAACCTTGCGCGCGAATTGCTGGCCTTCGATCACGGCGGCGATCATCGCGGGAACCATCAATTGCGCCGATGATCCAAGCTGTGTGTCGACTTGCGCGTTCAGTCCGGCAACGGCCAAGGCCACACCAACCGCCGTAACCAGAAACACGATGCCGTAGCGCAGATAGTTCATTGCGCCCGCGCCTCATCCATCAGGCGGCGCATCTCGGCAATCGCCGGGCCAAGCCCGCGAAAGATCGACTCCCCCATCAGGAAATGCCCGATATTCAGTTCCACCACTTCAGGGATCGCGGCAATCGGCTGCACGGTGTCATAGGTCAGGCCGTGCCCGGCATGAACCTCAAGCCCCAAGGAATGCGCAAGCGCTGCGCCCTCTTTCAATGCGGTCAATTCGGCGTCACGGCGGGCAAAATCGCCATCGGAATGAAAATCGCAATACGCCCCGGTGTGCAATTCGACCACCGCCGCGCCAATGCGCGCCGCCGCCTTGATCTGGTGCGCTTCGTGCCCGATGAACAGCGACACGCGACAGCCCGCCTCGCGCAGCGGCGTTACGAAATCGGCCAGCCGATTGTTATCGCCTGCCACGTTCAACCCGCCTTCGGTTGTGCGTTCCTCGCGCTTTTCGGGGACGATGCATACGGCATGGGGTTTGTGACGTAGGGCAATCGCCTGCATCTCATCGGTGGCAGCCATTTCAAAGTTCAAAGGCCGTTCCAGCGCCGCCATCAGACCTTCGATATCGGCATCAACGATGTGCCGGCGATCCTCGCGCAGATGCGCGGTGATACCGTCGGCGCCCGCCTCCTCGGCCAATTTGGCCGCGCGCACCGGATCGGGGTAGGCGCCACCGCGCGCGTTGCGCAACGTGGCCACGTGGTCAATATTCACCCCAAGCCGCAGTTCGCCTGTGCTGGTCATGCTCAATTTCCTTTGTTGCAGACGGCTGTCGACGCTAACCTAGTCCTGATTGTTCTTGGCGTCAGCCTTTTGCGCGGCTTTTTCCCTGATCGCGGCCCATTTCGCCTTAAGCGCCCCCTTGCGGCGATTCTGATAGGCCTGAATCACTGGTAAGCTTAGGTAATACCCCGCCAGACCCGCAATAAGGCCGGGGATCATGCCGCCAATCAGATAGGGAAAGAACACTTCGTCATAGAACAGCCGCAGATGGCTCCAATCCGCCGGGGCATCGGTAAACATCGCCCACAGATTGTCTTTCAAATCGCGGCCCGCATCCACGAACTTGCCACCAAGCGAGCGATGCACCTCGTCCGGTGGCGAGTCCCCCAAGCCCAACAGGAAATACCCCGTCTGCAAGGACATCGCTGCAATCGGTAAAAACGTCAGCGGATTGCCCACAAACGTCGCTAGCAACGCCGCCACGATATTGCCGCGCAGAATCCACGCCAGTGTGGCGGCATAAAAGAAATGAAACCCGAACAACGGCGAAAAGGTCACGAAAATACCCGCGAATATACCGCGTGCAATCCGATGTGGCGGGTCCGGCAAACGATGCAGCCGATGCCGCACATACTGAAACGCCCGCTTCCAGCCGCCGCGCGGCCATAAGAAGTCGGCGACGATCTTCCAGATCGGGCGTCTGTCTCGTCGTTTGAAGACCACAGGGGTTCTCCTAGCGTTCAGTAACGGTCGAGGCCGCCGCCCGTTTGGGATCGCGGCAGCGCTCTACCTCGGCGACATCGCTATCCGCGTTCAAAACCGAAATCACGCCATGCAGATGTTCCGCGTCGCGCAATTCGGCATCAATCAGCAGGCGATAAAAATCTGGCTTTCGGGCCACGAATATCAAGTCCGAGATATTGGCCTTCTGCTCACCGATCAACGTGCAAATGCGCCCAAGAACACCGGCATCGTTGCCAATGGTGACATCCAGCGTCACATCATAAGCCGCCGGATGGGTGCCGGAATGCCAATGCAGATCCAACCAGCGGTCCGGTTGATCATCATAGGCCGACAGCGTTTCGCAATCAATCGCATGCACCACGACGCCACGCCCGCGATAGGTAATGCCCACGATACGCTCGCCCGGCAGCGGCTGGCAACAGCGGGCCCGCTCAAAGCTTTGATCAGGGGACAGGCCAATCACGGCCCGGTCGCGGCCAATTTCATTGGAATCCGTGGGGGCCAGATCGGGATAGACTGCATGCACGACCTGTCGGGCTGTCAATTCGGCACTGCCAAGCCGGGCCAAAACCTCGTCTCTGTCTTGGACACGCAATGTTTTTGCCGCGGTTTCCAGCACCTTGTCGGTGGCTTTTTTGCCCACATGCTCGAACGCCGAGCGCGCAAGCTCTCGGCCCAGTTTGATATAGCGGCCACGATCCACATCGCGCAGGGCGCGTCGAATCGCCGAACGCGCCTTGCCGGTGGTCGCAATATCCAGCCATGTGCCTTGCGGCGTCTGCCCGTCAGCGGTGATCACCTCGACCGACTGGCCATTTTTGATGCGGGTCCAAAGCGGCACGCGCATGCCATCCACCTTGGCGCCCACCGTGGCATTGCCGATCCGCGTGTGGATGGCATAGGCGAAATCAATCGGTGTCGCGCCGCGCGGTAGCTTGACCACGTCGCCCTTGGGCGTAAAGCAAAACACCTTGTCGGCGTACATTTCCAGTTTCACCGCCTCAAGAAAATCCTCGTGATCCTCTTCGGCATCAAACTGTTCGGTCAGGCCAGAAATCCATTTCGCGGGGTCCACCGCAAACGGATTTTCCGCGCGCACGCCATCGCGATACGACCAATGCGCCGCCACACCAGATTCAGCCACATCATGCATCGCTTGCGTGCGAATTTGCACTTCCACGCGTTTGCCATCACGGCCAGAGACTGTGGTGTGAATGGACCGGTATCCGTTCGATTTGGGCTGGCTGATATAATCCTTGAATCGCCCCGGTACCGCGCGCCACCTTTGGTGGATCACCCCAAGCGCGGCGTAACAATCGGCCTCGCTTTGGGTGATCACCCGGAACCCGTAAATGTCGCTGAGACGGGAAAACCCCATCTCTTTTTCTTCCATCTTACGCCAGATCGAATGGGGTTTCTTAGCGCGGCCAAACACGCTTGCCTGTAGCCCGGCCTTGTCCAGTTCAAGCACCATGTCACCGGTGATCCGTTCAACCACGTCGCCGGTTTCTTTCTGCAAGGTGATAAAGCGGCGGATAATCGACGCGCGCGCATCCGGGTTGAGCACACGAAACGCCAGATCTTCCAGCTCTTCGCGCATCCATTGCATCCCCATCCGGCCCGCCAGCGGCGCAAAGATATCCATCGTCTCGCGGGCTTTTTGGGCCTGCTTTTCGGGCCGCATGGCCTTGATCGTGCGCATGTTGTGCAAACGGTCGGCCAGCTTAACAAGGATGACACGCAAATCCTTGGACATCGCCATGAACAGCTTGCGAAAGTTTTCCGCCTGCTTGGTCTCGGAACTACTGAGTTGCAGATTTGTCAACTTGGTGACGCCATCCACCAGATCGGCCACTTCGCCACCGAATTTATCGGAAACCTCGGCGTAAGAGGCGCGCGTATCTTCGATCGTGTCATGCAGCAGCGCTGTGATGATCGACGCATCATCCAATCGTTGTTCGGCCAGAATGGCGGCTACGGCGACAGGGTGGGTAAAATACGGCTCGCCCGAGTGGCGAAACTGCCCGTCATGCATCGCGCGGCCATAGTCATAGGCCGCGCGGATCAGGGATTCGTCACATTTCGGGTTATAGGTGCGGATCAGCGCGACAAGATCATCTGCCGAAATCATACGGCCCGCATCCCCGGGTGACACGTCAGGCTTAGCCCTGACCTTGGGCTTCCATCAGGGCGCGCAGCAGCTTTTCTTCTGACATGTCATCGTCGGCTGCGGGCTTGTCCGGCTCTCCGCCCCCCATCAGCAGGGCCATCGAATCCTCTTCGGGTTCGTCCACCTCGATCTGCGTCTGATTCGATTCGATCAGGCGCTCGCGCAGATCGTCCGCCGATTGGGTCTCTTCAGCGATTTCACGCAGGGCGACCACCGGGTTTTTGTCGTTGTCGCGGTCCACGGTCAAAGGCCCCCCGGCCGAGATCTCGCGTGCTCGGTGCGCCGCAAGCATCACAAGCTCAAAGCGGTTGGGAACCTTATCGACGCAATCTTCTGTGGTAACGCGGGCCATGGGACCTCCGGTAAGTCGTCTGCAGAAGTCGCTTATCTAAGACTTTATGTCAGGATTTACAAGCAGAGAATCACGCGTTTTGGCCTTGCCGCAAAGGGAGCTGTGCAACACTTCGATCACGGGCCAGCCGGGCCTCTTCGACCCGATCCAAACGCGCAATCGCCGCGCCCTCGTCACCGCCCGCGTCGCGCAATGCGCGCCCCCACAACCGGCGCACCGACCGCGCCGACCATGGCAAAACCGCCTGCGCCAACCAGCGCCGCGCCGCTGGCGGCAGCCGGTCAAATTCCGCCATCGGATCTCCACGGCGCCGCCGCCGCGGCAGGGCTGTTCGGCAGTTCACCCGCATATCAAGCCGCCTGCGCCCGGCGCCACGCCGGAAACGGATCAGGCAATGCGGCAAACTGCGCCGGATCATAGCTGTTGACCGGACCGATCAGCGCCGCATCCAGCGCCTGACAAATCCCGGCCTTGTCCATTGCGGTGCCGATAAACACCAATTCCTGACGTCGGTCGCCAAACGGGTCTTGCCAGTGGCGCTCCAGGTAATCACGGGCCTGCGGGTGATCGGGCCAGCGCTCGACCGGAACCGTCGCCCACCACGTGCCCAATGGCGCAACTTTCGACAACGCCCCGGCAAGGCTGAATTCGGCCACCCAATCAGGGCGTGTGGCCAGCCAGAAATGCCCCTTGGCCCGGATCACCCCGGGCAAAGGGCCGTTCAACACGTCATGCACCTTTTGCGGATCAAACGGACGGCGCGCGCGATAGACAAATGACGACACGCCATATTCTTCCGTTTCGGGCACATGATCGGCAAAGCCATACAATTCCTTGGCCCATAGCGGGTGATCATGGGCCTTTTCGAAATCGAACAGCCCGGTGTCAAAGATCGTATCGGAAGATACCCGCGCATGATCCGCTTCGATCACGCGGGCATCGGCATTCAGGCTGCGGACGATCTTGCGCGCGGCATCCAGCCGCTCGGAGCCCGCGTCGGACACTTTGTTCAGAACGATCACATCGGCAAATTCGATCTGGTCGACCAGCAAATCCACCAGCGTCCGGTCATCCGCATTGCCCGCCACCTCTCCGCGGTCACTTAGAAAATCGTGGCTGGCGTAGTTTTCCAGCAGATTGACCGTATCCACCACAGTCACCATCGTGTCCAAACGCGCCACATCCGACAGGCTGTCGCCCGCCTCGTCACGGAATTCGAATGTTGCCGCGACAGGCAGGGGTTCAGCAATGCCCGTGGATTCAATCAGCAGATAGTCAAACCGCCCCTCGGCAGACAAGCGGCGCACTTCTTGCAAAAGATCATCGCGCAGGGTGCAACAGATGCAGCCGTTGGTCATCTCAACCAGTTTCTCATCGGTCTGGCTCAGGTCTGCGCCGCCCTCGCGCACCAGATCGGCATCAATATTCACCTCGGACATATCGTTGACAATCACCGCCACACGCCGCCCTTCGCGATTGTTCAGCACGGTGTTCAACAGCGTGGTCTTCCCCGCGCCCAGAAACCCCGAAAGGACAGTTACAGGCAGGCGCTGATCCGGTTGCGGCATTTGGTGATACTCCTTGGCATTCATGCAATGTTATAGCATTACATTACACGATCACCAAGACTCAAGCCCCAAAAGACATGCGCCCCTGCCTTCAGATCACCGGGGAACGACTCATCGGGGAACGACCTCGGCGCGTGCCTCTGGGGACAACGCGTTCAGCATCTGTCGCACGGTTTGTCCCGACACCGGATGCCGCCAATCGGGGGCGACATCGGCCAAGGGGACTAGCACAAAGGCCCGATCCTGCACCCGTGGATGCGGCAAAATCAGCGTATCTGGCGCCACCTGCGTCTGACGCTCCAGCGGCAGATCCTGCCAGACGCGGTAGGTTGAAACATCCGGAAGCACCACGTCACCGACGGCAATCAAGTCCAGATCCAATGTCCTCTGCCCCCACCTGCGCACGCGCGCGCGCCCAAAATGCGCCTCGACCTCGTGCAGCATGGTCAGCATATCCTGCGGAGAGGCGTCGCACATTAGCCGCGCTGCCGCATTCACATAATCCGGCCCCGCACCCACAGGAAAACAGGGCGTTTTATAGAAACGGCTTACCGCCTCTATCACAGCGCCCGTCTGCGCCAACCGCTGCAATGCAGCGTGCAATGTCTGGGCCGGCTCACCTTGTGCAGACGGCATATTGCCGCCCAAAGCGATCAACATTTGCTGGCCTTTGGTCATCGTTATCCTATCCTTACGCACACGGTAATTTAAGTTGTGCTTGTGCGCAAAAGCCTTATTTTGCATGTTCTATCTTGTTCGGATCCCACTCACTGAACACCCAAATCCGGGCAAGGCAAGCTAATTTAGAAGGACATTATAAATGTTTTATAAGGACGAGCGGCTAGCGCTGTTCATCGACGGATCCAATCTCTACGCTGCTGCGAAATCGCTTGGCTTCGACATTGATTACAAGCTGCTGCGCACCGAGTTCATGCGTCGTGGGAAACTTTTGCGTGCCTTCTACTATACCGCTCTTTTGGAAAACGATGAATACTCGCCGATCCGCCCGCTGGTCGACTGGCTGAATTACAACGGGTTCACCATGGTCACCAAACCGGCCAAGGAATACACCGACAGCCAAGGCCGCCGCAAGGTCAAGGGCAATATGGATATCGAACTGGCCGTGGACGCAATGGAGCTTGCCCCGCGGATCGACCACATCGTTTTGTTCTCGGGGGATGGCGATTTCCGCCCGCTGGTCGAAAGCCTGCAACGGCAGGGTGTGCGCGTCTCGGTCGTGTCCACGATCCGCAGTCAGCCGCCGATGATCGCCGATGATTTGCGCCGTCAGGCCGACAACTTCATCGAACTGGAAGATCTCAAAGACGTGATCGGCCGCCCCCCTCGTGAGTTTTCTCCGTCCCGCGATGAAAGCTATGCCAATCAGGACTGATCCGGCGGTCAGTGATCGAAACGCCCACGCCCGGACACACGCCCGGACAGGCCGCACATGAACGCTGTCGATCCCGGCGCTCTTGGCGAACTTGCGCTGGTCTTCGCGGCCGCCTTCGGGGCGGCGACGATCCTGCCTTTTCAATCTGAAATCGTCTTTGTCGGGCTGCAATTGGGCGGAAACATTTCGGTGGTTGCGCTGGTCATTGCCGCCAGCGTGGGCAACGTTCTGGGCGCGGTGGTCAACTACATACTGGGTCTTTGGATCGAACATTTTCGCCATCGGCGGTGGTTTCCCTTCAACGCGGCGCAACTGGCCCGTGCCCAGAAATGGTATGCCCGCTGGGGTGTCTGGACTTTGCTGCTCAGTTGGGCGCCGTTGGGCGATGCCTTTACGGTGATCGCCGGAATACTTCGCGCGCCGCCTTGGCTGTTCTTGCTGCTTGTCACGATCGCCAAAACCGGGCGTTATATCGTGCTTGCATGGCTGACAGCCCAGACCACTGGCTAGAGCACATCACCACTGGACGCCGCGCCCCTCACGTCTTACCTCTCTTTCAACCGGAGGGATTCAATGACCAAACCGCCCCTGACACTTTACTTGGCTGCGCCGCGCGGGTTTTGCGCGGGCGTGGACCGTGCCATCAAGATCGTCGAACTGGCCCTGCAAAAATGGGGCGCGCCTGTTTATGTACGCCATGAAATCGTGCACAACAAATACGTGGTGGACGATCTGCGCGCCAAAGGTGCGGTTTTTGTCGAAGAACTGGACGAATGCCCTGATGACCGCCCGGTGATCTTTTCCGCTCATGGCGTGCCCAAATCCGTGCCCGCCGAAGCGGCCAAACGCGAAATGTTGTATGTCGACGCCACCTGTCCGCTGGTCTCAAAAGTGCATATCGAGGCCGAGCGCCACGCCGAAACGGGCCATCAGATCATCATGATCGGCCATGCCGGCCACCCCGAAACCATCGGCACCATGGGCCAGTTGCCCGAAGGGAATGTGCTGCTGGTCGAAACGCCCGCCGATGTGGCCACGCTGGATGTGCGCGACCCGAACAAGCTGGCCTTTGTCACGCAAACCACCCTGTCTGTCGATGACACAGCCGAGATCGTCGCGGCGCTTCAGGCGCGCTTTCCAACGATCAAAGGGCCGCACAAGGAAGATATCTGTTACGCCACCACAAACCGGCAAGAGGCGGTCAAGGCCATGGCCCCCAAGGCCGACGCGATGCTGGTCGTCGGAGCGCCCAATTCCTCAAACTCCAAACGTCTGGTCGAGGTGGGCCGCCGCGCCGGCTGCGGATACTCGCAACTGGTGCAACGCGCCGCCGATATTGACTGGCGCGCGCTGGACGGCATCCGCTCGCTTGGGATCACCGCCGGGGCGTCGGCCCCCGAAGTGCTGGTATCCGAGGTGATCGACGCGCTGAACGACCGCTATGACGTGACCATCGAAACCATCGAAACCGCGACAGAAAACGTCGAATTCAAAGTGCCCCGCGTGATGAGGGAACCCGCATGACGCAAATCCCCCGCGCCCCGCTGATCCTTGGCCTTGCTGGCCTGATCCCCTTTGTCTGGGGCGCGATCACCGTGCTTCTGTCCGATCTGGCGATGTGGACGGTGGGCACGATCGGCCCGCGCTTTGCCGGGCCTTACGTGATGCTGTTCTACGGCGCGGTGATCCTGTCCTTCATGTCCGGCGTTTTGTGGGGCTTTGCCAGCAAGACAACCGGGCCACAGGCCGCCACCGGCTATGCACTGGCAGTCATTCCCGCGCTTTGGGCCTTTTTCATGACCGGCGGCGGGCCAACCTCATCCGGTCTCAACCTGATCTTTGGCTTTACCGGGCTTTTGATCCTTGATTGGCAATTCAGCCGCTGGGGCCTTGCCCCGGACTGGTGGATGCCCCTGCGCCTGCTGTTGACCGCTATTGTCGTGATCTGTCTGGCCATCGGGGTGTTTTTCTGATCGGGCCTCTGGCTTGACACTGCACCCGACAGACCGCAACAGGACCGCCATGACCATTCAACACCCCGCCTTGCACACAGGTTGCCCAAATGGCTGAACTTACCGCTTTTACCGACGGGGCCTGTTCCGGCAATCCCGGCCCCGGCGGCTGGGGCGTGCTGTTGCAGGCCGTGGAAAACGGCTCCGTGATCAAGGAACGCGAACTCAGCGGCGGTGAGGCCGAGACCACCAACAACCGGATGGAGCTTCTGGCCGCAATCACCGCGCTGGAAACCTTGGCCAAGCCGTCGGCGCTGACCATCATCACCGACAGCGCCTATGTGAAAAACGGTGTGACCGGATGGATCCATGGCTGGAAGCGCAATGGCTGGAAAACCTCAGCCAAAAAGCCGGTCAAAAATGTCGATCTCTGGCAACGTCTGGATACGGCCCAACAGCGCCATGACGTGACTTGGGAATGGGTCAAGGGCCATGCTGGCCACCCCGAAAACGAACGCGCCGATGAACTGGCCCGCGCAGGAATGGCGCCGTTCAAACCCGGCAAATCCGACACATGACCGCGCTGGCGCTTCTCGATTACGGCTCGGTTCTGATCTTCGCCCTGACCGGCGCACTCGTCGCATCGCGCAAGCAACTTGATATCGTGGGCTTTGCCTTTGTCGCCAGCCTGACGGCGGTTGGCGGCGGCACCCTGCGCGACGTGCTGCTTGATCGCAACCCGGTGTTCTGGATTGCCAATCCCAATTACATCCTCATCGCCTGCGCCGCCGCCCTGCTGATCTTCTTCACCGCGCATCTGGCCGAAAGCCGCTACCGCTGGCTGACATGGCTCGACAGTTTCGCACTGGCCGTGGCCGTCGCCGCCGGGGTTGCAGCTGCATTGCAGATGCTGCAACCGGGGCCGATCGTGGTGATCATGGGGATCGTCACCGGCTGCTTCGGCGGGCTGATGCGCGACGTGGTCTGCAACGAGGTGCCGCTGGTCCTCAAACAAGGCGAACTCTACGTCACCGCCGCCCTCGCGGGATCCGTCGCCGCCGTCACATTGACCACCCTGACCGACAATATGACACTCATCCTCGGCACCTGTGCCGGCCTGACTTGGGTGTTGCGCGCAGGATCAATCGCTTTTGGCTGGCGCTTGCCTAACTACAAAGCGCGCCCACCGAAATCCTGATCCCCGCCTTCATTGTTCCCAAAATACTCGCGCCGCAGGCATCGCCCGCAAGGGCGATTTACCGCTTCGGCCCACCACGCCCGGCGACATAGGTCTGATAGAGCCAGATCAGCAAAAGCGCCCCCAGAACCGCACCAATCAACCCACCCAACAGTCCGGCCACGGTCGCCAAGACCTGCAACACAAGCCCACCGATCAACGCCCCGGCAACACCGATCGCGATGGTGGTGATGATATCCGTTTCAAGCTTCATCAACCGCGTGGCCAGAAACCCGGCTGCGGCGCCCACGATGATCAGGTAAATCACACTCATCGGCTGGTCTCCTCTGGTTTGCGCACCGCATTCAAGCGCGGCGCGCCGCAAGGTGCGACAAGCAGGCCCGGATCACCGTCTGCCCCGCCAGTGGGTGGGCACGATGATCAACGCGCCAATCGACGACAAAATCGCATCCACACCCGGCGTCCCGATGCTCAGGCCAAACATGATCCGAACGAAATAGAACACGAACGCGCCACCGACGCAGATGATGATCGACTGCAAGATCCCGTTATGCGTAAACCCGGTTTTCTCGGACAGATATCCGACGATCCCGGCGACCACCACCGTTCCGATCAGCGTGGGAAACATAAGCACTCTCCTTGGTTACAAGCGCGTCCCAACTGGCACAGACAGGCCCAGCAGGAAGGTTTGCGCATCCTGCGCGCCCTTGCCGGCCCGTTGCAACCGCAAAAGCCGCACAGCACCGCTGCCACATGCCACCGTAAGCGCCTCATCCAGCACCTCGCCGGGCGCGCCTGCGCCCTCGGCCCTTTCGCTGGCCAGCAACTTGATGCGCGTGCCATCCATCTCGCACCACGCGCCGGGGAAAGGCGACAGCCCGCGAATATGCGCGTCCACTTCCGCCGCAGGCCGGGTCCAATCCACCCGCGCCTCGGCCTTGTCGATCTTTTCGGCATAGGTCACGCCCATGTCGGGCTGGGGCTCGGGCACCAGATCGCCCAGCCGGTCCAACACCTCGACAATCGCGCGCGCACCCATCTGCGACAGGCGATCATGCAATTCGCCCGTGGTCTCTCGCACACCGATTTCGGTGGCTTTGCGCAGCAACACAGGCCCCGTATCCAGCCCCGCCTCCATCTGCATGATGCACACGCCGGTTTCGCGATCCCCGGCCATGATTGCCCGATGGATCGGCGCCGCGCCGCGCCAGCGGGGCAGCAAGCTGGCGTGAATGTTCAGGCACCCATGCTTTGGCGCGTCCAGTATGGCCTGCGGCAGGATCAGCCCATAGGCCACCACCACCGCCACATCGGCATTCAGCGCGTCAAAATCGGTCTGTTCGACCTCCCCCTTCAGGCTGACCGGGTGACGCACCTCCAGCCCCAACGCCTCGGCCCGCGCCTGCACTGGAGTGGGACGATCTTTCCTGCCGCGTCCGGCGGGGCGTGGCGGCTGGCAATAAACGGCGGCCACCTCGTGCCCGGCCTCCAGTAATGCGTCCAGCACCGGCACCGAAAATTCGGGCGTTCCCATGAAAACCACGCGCATCTCAGCCCACCTTCCGCGCTTTGCGCAATAGAATGTCGCGCTTCACCTTGGACAGCCGGTCGAAATACAGCCGCCCGTTCAGGTGGTCGATCTGATGCTGCACCGAGGTGGCCCACAGCCCGACAAAATCGCGCTCTTCCACCGATCCGGCCTCATTGAGAAACCGCACTGTCACCGCACGCGGGCGTTTCACCATGGCCGACACACCGGGCAGATTTGGGCTGGCTTCCTCGTGGGCGCGCAATTCGATACTGGCATGCAGGATTTCGGGGTTTGCCATGCACACCGCCTGCCCGCGCTCGGCGCTGGCATCGACCACGGCCAAGCGCTGCATCACCCCGATCTGCGGCGCAGCAAGGCCGACACCGGGCATAGCCTCCATGGTGTCGATCATGTCGTCCCAGACGGCACGGACATTATCGGTGATCGCATCAACGGGCGCGGCAACCGTTTTCAGCCGCTTGTCCGGCCAAGGCAGGCAGCACCGCACAGCCATCCGCTCAGGCCCTCGCCTTGGCCTGCTCGCGCTTCAGCTTTTGCATCTTTCGGGTGATCAACTGCCGCTTCATCGGGCCAAGGTAGTCAATGAACAGCTTGCCGTTCAGATGGTCGATCTCGTGCTGCACGCAGGTCGCCCACAAACCGTCGAATGTCTCGGTTTGCTCGTTCCCGTCGCGATCGATCCATCGCACATCCACAACCTCGGGGCGCTTGACCTCGGCATATTGGTCGGGGATCGAAAGGCAGCCTTCCTCGTAAACGCTGATCTCGTCCGAGGATGCCACGATCTCGGGGTTGAACATGATCAGCGGGCGGGGCGCTTCGGCCTCATCCTTGACGCAGTCCATTACGATCAGCCGGTCCAGCACGCCTACCTGCGGCGCAGCCAGCCCAATGCCCGGCGCGTCATACATGGTTTCCAGCATGTCATCAGCCAAGCTGCGCAAATCGTCCGACAGGTCGGGCACAGGCGCGCACAGCTTTTTCAAGCGCGGGTCGGGATGGATCAGGATCGGGCGTTTCATGCGGATTATTTAGGTCATCAGCCCACGATCCGCAACGCCTCTTGCGCCCGGCGCGCAAATCACTAGCCTGCCGGCATTGCAAGGAGTTACGCATGAATTTCGACCGCCTGATCGACCGCCACAACACCCATTCCCAGAAATGGGACATGATGGAAAAGATCTATGGTGTGCCCTCGGACGATGGCATCGCAATGTGGGTGGCCGACATGGACTTTCAGCCGCCGCGTTGTGTCTCGGACGCATTGCAGAGCATGATCGATCACGGCGTCTATGGCTATTACGGGGACGAGCGCAGTTATCTTGATGCGATCGGCTGGTGGATGTCCGAACGTCACGGCTGGCAGATTGACCCCAACTGGGTCTTTACCACACACGGACTGGTCAACGGCACCGCCATGTGCATCGACGCCTTCACCGATCCGGGTGACGGCGTTGTTCTCTTCACACCCGTCTACCACGCCTTTGCCCGCGTCACCAAAGCCGCCGGGCGGCGCGTCGTGGAATGTCCGCTGGTCAACACAAACGGACGCTATGAAATGGATTTCGCCGCCTATGACGATATTCTCGATGGCTCGGAGAAACTGCTGATCCTGTGTTCGCCGCACAACCCCGGCGGGCGGGTCTGGACGCGCGAGGAATTGCAAGGCGTCGCCGATTTTGCCAAGCGGCACGATCTGATCCTTGTGTCTGACGAAATCCACCACGATTTGGTGATGCCGGGCCATACGCATATTGCCATGCCGCTGGCCGATGACAGTATCCTTGACCGTCTGGTGATGATGACGGCCACCACCAAGACCTTCAACATCGCAGGCGCGCATCTGGGCAATGTGATTATCCCCGATGAAACACTGCGCGCCCGCTTTGGCGCGCGCATGGCTGCCCTTGGTCTGTCACCCAATTCCTTTGGGCTGATGATGGCCGAAGCCGCCTATTCCCCCGAAGGTGCCGAATGGGTCGATGCGCTGACCACCTATCTGGACGGCAATCGGCAGGTGTTCGACACCGCCATCAACGCCATTCCCGGCCTCCGCTCCATGCCGCTTGAGGCGACCTATCTGGCATGGGTCGATTTCTCGGGCACCGGCATGGACCGGGCTGAGTTTACCCGGCGGGTTGAACAGGACGCGCGCATCGCTGCCAATCACGGCCCGACCTTCGGCACAGGGGGCGAGGAGTTCCTGCGTTTCAACCTCGCCACGCCGCGCACCCGCGTGGAAGAGGCCGCCAAACGCCTGCAACAGGCCTTCGCCGATCTGCAATAGCGCCTTGCCGCGCGGCGCGGTCAAGATACGTCTGCAGTATAGATTCTGGAGGTTTCGATGATCCGCGCAGCACTTGCCCTATCTGCCCTTGCCCTGCTGGCCGCCTGCTCGGGGCGTCCGTCGCTGACCGATCCGCCCCTCAGCGACAGGGACTTTGAACTCCAAGACTTTTTCGAGGGCCGCACCGTGGCCCATGGCCAGTTTCAAGACCGCTTTGGCACCGTGCGACGCCGCTTCGAGGTAGTGATTGACGGCACTTGGGAGGACGGCACCCTGACGCTTGACGAGGATTTCAGCTATGCCGACGGCACCAGCGAGCGCCGCGTCTGGACCCTGCGCCAGACCGGGCCGGAAACGTGGGAAGGCACAGCGCCGGGGGTAATCGGCACCGCCAAGGGCCGCGAGCAAGGCGATACGTTCAACTGGGCCTATACCATCGACCTGCCCGTGCCTGACGGGACGATGCGCGTCAGTTTCGACGACTGGATGTGGCAACTATCCGAAAATCGCGTGCTGAACCGTGCCTATATGCGCAAGGCGGGCGTCACGATCGGCTCGGTCATCATCATGTTCGAAAAACAGCCCTGAACGGCCGCAAGGGCCTACGCCTTTTCGATCAACGCCACCGGCGCGTGCGGGTCACATGCAAAATCTACCGGGTGCGTCTCACGGGCGTCAGTGGCGCGTTTCAATTCGAACCGCATCTCACCGTTGTCCTCTTCCGACGCAACGATCAGGCAGCGCGACAGGTGCTTGGGGCCTTCATACAAATCCACCAATCCCCGCAAATGCGGCGCGCGATCAGCCTCAACCGCAAAACCGCCCTGCCACGCCCGCAGGACAGGATAGGTTCGCCCACCCACATGCACCCGCAACCGGCTGCTGTTCCGGATGGCCCGCTTGCGTGCTGCGTCAAGTCCGGCTTGCACATCGGGCGGCAAATAGGTGGTCATGGCTTGGCCTCCTGAAGAATCACTCCTTCAGTCTGTGACAGGAAGACATGACGATCACGTAAAATTTTCCCGACCGACGCAGGTTACACGTCGGCTGTCGCTTTCGGGCGCAACACATGCGGCTGCGCCGGATCGTACAAGGCGCTATCTTTGAAATCGCTGATCTCACCCAAAACCGGGCCGACCATGATCAAGGCCGTGCGCGTGATCTTTTCGTCGCGGACCTTCAGCCGGATATCGGAAAGCGTGCCGCGAATGAACATCTGGTCAGGCCAGCCAACGCGATACGCCACCACCACAGGGCAATCCGCCCCATAATGCGGTGTCAGAACACGCTCGATCTCGCGCAGGGCGCGCACGCCCAGATGAATGGCCAGCGTGGTGCGGGTGCGCGCAAAATTTTCCAGCGTCTCGCCATCTGGCATCGAAGTCGATTTCATCGAAACCCGCGTCAGCACGATAGATTGCGCCACCTCCGGCACGGTCAACTCCTGCCCCAAAGCGGCGGCAGCGGCGGCATAGGCGGGAACGCCGGGGATGATCTGATAGGCGATGCCATCGGCGCGCAACCGTCGGATCTGCTCGGCAATGGCACCATAAAGCGACGGATCGCCCGAATGCACCCGCGCCACATCTTGCCCTTTGGCGTGCGCCTCGCGGATCACGGCATGCGTGTCCTCCAGCGTCATCGGCGCG
>DATFJQ010000041.1:0-9513 GCA_035269125.1 Roseovarius sp. | reverse complement strand
AAGGACGCTCGGCGAGAGCCATCCGGCGCTGTGTGGGTTGCGTTTTCCGACGGCCTTCAGACCGCGTATCATCCCGGTTGGTTGCGCGGGACGGCCTGGTTTGGCGATGAGGCCCCTGCGCCTCTGACCCTCTGGACTGCGGCAGACCAACCTGAACCTCCAACGTTCGATGGTCCCGCGGCCTTGGAGAACGCAGAGGTTTTTCTGGCCTGGCTCGAAGCATTGCACACCTTCGGCGTCGCCCGTCTGCGCAGCCTGCCGCAGCAAGACGACCTGCTGGAACAGATTGTCACACGGATCGGACCTGTGCGGGAAAGCAATTTTGGACGGCAGTACGTGCTGCAGATCAAGGATGACCCCGACAGCCAGGCCTATACATCCGACAGTCTGTTGCAGCATATCGATCTGCCAACACGAGAACTGCCATTTGGGCTTCAGTTCCTCTACACGCGCGAGAACACAACAACCGGCGGCGAAGGCCTTTACGTTGACACGTACCGTGTGGCCGAGGACATGCGCGAGGCCGAACCAGACCATTTCCATTCGCTGGTCACGGATGTCTGGGAGTATAACAACCGCTCGAAAACATCCGACTATCGCGGTCGTGGAACGGTGGTTGAAACCGACACGACGGGGGCCATCACGGGCGTGCGGTACAACACCTTCCTGCGTGCGCCAATGGCGGCACCGATTGACGTTCAGGCGCGGGCTTACAAAGCGTACCGCGCTTTTTCCATCCGCGCCCAAAGCGCTGAGTATCAGATGAAATTCCGATATGAGCCGGGTGACCTTCTGGCGTTCGATAACCGCCGGGCATTGCATGGGCGTGCGGGCTATGACGCGCAAGGTGGCGCGCGGTTTATCGAAGGTATCTATTCAGATCGCGACGATCTGCATTCACGCATTCGCACGCTCAAACGTCAGTTTCGCGCCGCAAGCATCAGCTGAAGAGGAAATACCAATGACTGTCACATCGCTGAAGACACCCCAAAACTGCTCTGAGGCCGAATGGCAGGCCCGCGTGGACCTTGCCGCTCTGTTTCGCATTGTCGCCCATTACGGCATGTCTGATCTGGCAAACGGGGCTGGCCGCGTCTGAACACTACAACTACAACGGAAAAACCGAGTGGCCGGGGCTCATTCGCATGCTGGATGCCAAAAGCAGCGACTACGCAAGCTAAAACAGCGCAGACACGTCGGAAGCGGCCATTCGATTGCAGCGCAGCATCCATTACTAATGGGATGTACTGGCTGCTTCACCCAGCAGGTTAGGCTTTGCCTATACTGCAAACAGGAGAAGTAGCTATGAAATCAAGAAAGCCAGAAGACGTCGGTGAGGTTAGAGTCATTGGCATCGACATCGCAAAAGACACGTTTCACCGCGTCGGCTTTCACCACACGGGTCATCGCGATTAGCGAAAGAAGATCAAGCGTTTGGCGTTGAAGCCGACGTTCGAGAATTTGCCCCGTTGTGTCGTTGGAATGGAGGCCTGCATGAGCGCGCATTTTGTAAATTGAATGCTGCGAGAGCTCGGGTTTGAGCCTCGGATCATCCCGGCGATCTATGTGAAGCCGTTCAACAAGGGGCAAAAGAACGATTACAACGATGCGGAAGCTATCGCAGAAGCAGCAATGCGGCCAAACCTCCGCACGGTTACTGAAAAAAGTCAGGATCAGTTGGATCTGCAGGCATTGCATCGTGTTCGGTCGAGGCTGGTTGCACGCCGGACCGCCACGATCAATCAGATCCGGGCGCTCCTGATTGAGCAAGGCATCACCGTGCGGGCGGGACAGCATAGGTTGCAGAGCTCGTTTGAGGCAATCCTTGAAAACCGGCGCGATGAAATCTCACCCGCATGCGCTCAATCCTGATGGCCTCTATGGCGACTGGCTCTGGGTTGATGAGCGGATCAAGGCAGTCTCGTCAGAGATTGAGGAGATCAGCCGGTCCGAAGAAAACAGTGCCAACATCATGAAATTTCCGGGGATTGGACCGTTGATCTCAACTGCCATCGTTGCAGCCATTGGCAAGGGCGAGGTGTTCGACAGAGGCCGAGAATTTGCTGCGTCGGTTGGCTTGGCGCCACGCCAGTCAGTACGGTTGCGAACAATCCTTGGGCGGATCAGCAAGCGCGGCAATGGGTATTTACGCGTGTCGCAGTATCCGCAACTTGCGTTGAATCTCGCGTTGATCCTTCGTCATGAACACCTCCTTCTTCCCAAATTTGGAAGGCTAAAGGAAATGTCCCGCGAGTAACGGCATATCTACACGCTGGATTGGCCAACGAAGTCCTTGACTGGATAAAATCATGCGTATTATATAATATCGGATATCTAAAGGATCAGGCATTATGAATTTCGATCTGACAGACGAACAGACAATGCTGGTCGATACCGTCCGGCGGTTTGTCGCGGAGGAAATGACCCCACACGAGGTCACCGTTGAGAAAGAGCGCCGCGTGCCCGATGCCCTGCGCGCGCACATCACGGGCAAGGCGCTGGAGCTTGGTCTTTACGCCTGCAACATGCCCGAAGAGATGGGAGGCGGCGGCCTTGGCCCGCTAGATACCATTTTGGTCGAAAAAGAACTGGGGCGCACAGCCATGGCGCTGGCCGAGTGTTGCTGGCGGCCCACCAACATCCTGCAGGCCTGCACCGGCGCGCAGATCGACCGTTATCTGACCCCGACCATTCAAGGCACCCGCCGGGACTGTATCGCCATGACGGAACCCGATGCCGGGTCCGACCTCCGGGGGATGAAGGCGGCTGCCGTCCGCGAGGGCGACGGCTGGGTATTGAACGGCACCAAGCACTTCATTTCCAACGCCGATCTGGCCGACTACATCATCCTCTTTGCCGCATCCGGGCAGGAAGAAACCCCTAGAGGTGTGAAAAAACGCATTACCGCCTTTCTTGTGGACACGGACGCGCCGGGTGTCGAGGTGCGCGACGGGTATGACTGCGTCAGCCACGCGGGCTATCATAATGCGATCATCACAATGGACGATGTCAAGCTGAGCGATGATCAGATCCTCGGCCCCGAGGGGCAGGGATTTGAGGTGGTCAATCAATGGCTTGGTCCAACACGACTGGCTGTCGCCGCACTGTCCACCGCGCGGGCTGAACGTGCGCTGGAGATTGCGCTCGACTGGGCTGCGGGTCGCAAACAGTTTGGCCAGCAGATCGCCAAGTTTCAGGGGGTCTCCTTTCCGCTGGCGGATATGGAGGTTGATGTGCGGCTGGCCAATCTGATCCTGATGCAGACGGCCTGGAAGCTGGAACAGGGTACGATGGCCGATGCGGACGCGGCCGCCGCCAAGCTGTTTTGCAGCGAAGCCCTAGGCCGCGTGGCAGACCAAGCGATCCAGATTGCAGGGGGCATGGGGTTGATGTCCGATCTGCCGCTGGAACGCATCTGGCGTGATGCGCGGATCGAGCGGATCTGGGATGGCACCAGCGAGATTCAGCGCCACATCATCTCGCGCGCGATGCTGCGTCCTTTGGGGGCCTGATGGCGCGCGATCTGTCTCGGCTGTTGCGCCCCAAATCTATCGCTGTCCTGGGCGGAGCCTGGGCAAATACGGTCGATACGCAATGCCGCCGTCTGGGGTTCGCGGGGCCGATTTACCGCGTGCACCCCACACGCGAAGGCGACGTCTGGCGCAGCCTCAGTGATCTGCCAGAGCCGCCCGATGCCGTGTTTGTCGGTGTGAACCGTGCGGCGACGGTGGATATTCTGGCAGAGATGAAAAAGATCGGGGCCGGTGGCGCGGTCTGTTTCGCGTCTGGCTTTTCTGAGTTGAACAGCGCCGAAGGTTCCGCCCTCACCAACCGGCTTCTGGCTGCCGCCGACGGGGTGCCTTTTGTGGGACCCAATAGTTACGGCATCGCCAATTTCTTTGACCGCTCGGCACTCTTTCCCGATCAGTTGCGCATCGACCCGGTTGACCGTGGCATCGCGATGATCGCCCAATCCGGCACGATCAGTTGCAACGTGATGTATGCTGATCGCACCTTGCCCATCGGCTATCTGTGGAACATCGGCAATCAGGTTGATCTGCAGGTGCATGATCTGATCGAAGAGGCCGCCCGCGACAACCGCGTCAGCGCTATCGGCCTATATGTCGAACATATCCCCGACCCAAAGGCCTTTGCCGAAGCCACAGAATTTGCACGTACGCGCGGCGTGCCCATTGCGCTGTTCAGGGCCGGGCGATCCGAGGCTGCCAAACGATCCGCCCAAAGCCACACAGGGGCCATGGCGGGCGAAAACCGCTATTTTGATGCGTTGTTTTCACGGCTTGGTGTGGCCGCTTGTGCCACACTGGCCGAGCTGGTCGAGACGCTGAAGCTTTTGCACGTGCATGGGCCCCTACCCTCGAACGCGGTGATCCCCATGGGCGCGTCGGGCGGTGACATGGCTATGGCCGCAGATGTCATGGACCCGCTGGACCTGACCTTGCCCGTCATCCCTTCCGAGGTGGTCACGGAATTGAAGTCCCAGATGGGGCCGCGCGTCGTCGTCAGCAACCCTTTCGATTTCCAGACCTTCAACTGGCACGATACCGATGCAATGTATGCGATGTTCGCCGCGATGATGCGCGCGAAACTGGGGATCTATGCCTTTCTGGTCGATCATCCGGACCCGGACGCCTTTGAAGCGGCGCTCTTTGCCGGTGCGGCGCAGGCTTTTTGCAGGGCGGCGCAGAGTGTTGGTGTCCCGGCTGTGACAATCAGTTCAATGGCGGAATCTAACCGCCTGCAGATGCGCGCTATGGCGATGGCGCACGGTGTGGCTCCGCTGCAAGGGATGGCCGAGGCGTTTCACGCGATTGAAAACGCAGCCCATATCGGGCAGGCATGGGAAGCGCCAAACCCGCCGTCGTTGACGCCGCACAATTGCGACGGCCCGGCGCGCATCTTGTCCGAGGCGCAATCCAAAGCCGCCCTTTCGGCCACCGGCATCGCCTTTCCCAAAAGCGTGGAAGTGATAATCGCCGAGGCCGGAGACGCCGCCGACCGGATTGGCTATCCGGTGGTGCTCAAAGCGTCCTGTGCCGATTTGGCCCACAAGACCGAAGCCGGTGGTGTCATCTTGAACCTGCAGGACCGGGACGCCGTGACCGCCGCCGCCGCTGATCTGGCGCGCCTGTCACCCCGCGTTCTGGTCGAAGAGATGATCGACGATGGCGTGGCCGAGCTGATCCTCGGTGTCACTGTCGATCCGGATTTTGGACCGATCGTTGTGATCGGTGCCGGTGGTATCTTGGCTGAGCTGCTCAAGGACAATGCCATCCTACTGCCCCCCTTTGACCGCGCCGATGTGCGGGCCGCCCTCGAAGGCCTCAAGATATTTCAGCTGCTCAGAGGCTTCCGGGGCAAACCGGCGGGCGACATCGAGGCGGTCATCGCCGCCGCGCTTGCCCTTGGGCGCTTTGCCGCCTCGGCCGACACCTTGCTGGAATTGGACATTAACCCGCTGATCGTGCGGCCCGCCGGGCGCGGCGCGGTCGCCGCCGACGCCCTGATCCGCGAAACCACCAAAGGAGACACACCATGAGCCTGCGCATTTCACGCCATGGCCGCGTGCTGGAGATCATTCTGGACCGCCCCAAGGCCAATGCCATCGATGCCGAAACTTCGCGCGCAATGGGCGAGATCTTTGCAGAGTTTCGCGATGATGACACGCTGCGGGTCGCGATCATTTCGGCGGAAGGTGAAAAGTTCTTCTGCCCCGGTTGGGATCTGAAAGCGGCAGATGCGGGCGAGGATGCGGATTCCGATTATGGCGTTGGCGGTTGGGGCGGTTTCATTGAACTGCCGCGCCTTAACAAGCCCGTGATCTGTGCGGTCAACGGCATCTGCTTTGGCGGCGGGTTTGAGGTGATGATCGGGGCCGATATCGTGCTGGCCGCTGATCACGCAACCTTTGCACTGCCCGAAATCAACATCGGCGTGGTGCCCAACATCGCCGTCGTGGCGCTGATGCGGCGGGTGCCCTGGGCTGTCGGGATGGAGTTCATGTTGACCGGGCGCCGGATGGATGCAGATGAGGCCAAGCACCACGGTCTTGTCAACGAAGTGATGCCGCGCGCCGACTTGATGCCGCGCGCCCATGAAATCGCGGGCCTGCTGGCTGATGGCCCGCCCCTGGCATTTGCCGCGATCAAGGACATCGCACGCCGGGTCGAGACCATGCCCGAACAACAGGCGCTCGAATACGCTCGGGCGCTGCATTCGGCACAGGCGTGTTTCAATTCCGAAGATCTGAAGGAAGGTACAAACGCCTTCACCGAAAAACGCAAGCCGGTCTGGACCGGACGCTGAACCCGAAGGGAGAATTTCAAGATGAACAAGGACGTCGTCATTACCTGCGCCGTGACGGGCGATGACCGCAAGGTCAAGAACAACCCATTGTGCCCCGTAACCCCCGAAGAGATTGCAAACAGCGCAATCGAGGCCGCACGCGCCGGTGCAGGCATCGTGCACATCCACGTGCGCGACCCCGAAACCGGCGATTTCAGCCCCGAAACGAAATACTACCGCGAGGTCGTCAAACACATCCGCGACAGCGACGTGAACCCGATCATCAACCTGACCGCCGGGATGGGCGGCTATATCTGCGTGAACGAGGATGGCGTTGAAAACGGGCTGGCAGAGGGGACCGATTTCGTGAGCCAGGAAACGCGGATGAAGCACGTCATTGAGTTGTGCGAAGAAGGCACTTATGCGCCAGACGTTTGTACGCTTGATTGCGGCAGCCTGAATTTCGGCAATGACAACCGCTCCTATGTCTCTCCGCCTTCCTACTTGCGGCGGGGCCTTGAAATCGTGCGCGATCTCGGTGTCCGGGTCGAGCTGGAAGCCTTTGACACCGGAAATCTCTGGCATTGTGTCGACATGCACCGCGAAGGGCTGATCGACGATCCGATGATGGCCCAGATTTGTACCAATATTCCGTGGGGCATGCCGATGAACATGGCGCTTCAGGCAAGCCTGATCGGCATGCTTCCGGAAAAGGCGTTCTGGTCGATGTTCGCGATCGGGCGGATGCAGATGCCCATGGTGGCGGGCGCTGTTCTGTTGGGCGGCCATGTCCGCGTCGGGCTTGAGGACAACCTTTACCTGTCACGCGGCGTCTATGCCAGCAACGCACAACTGGTGGAAAAAGCCCGCTCGATCATCGAAAACATGGGCGCCACCGTGCAGAACGCCGATTACGCCCGCGCGCAGCTGGCACTGTAAACAACGTCAGCCTCAGAAAAAGAGAGCCAGATCATGAGACAGATAGGAACCCTTGGACTATTGGGAACGGGCGTGATCGGCGGTGGTTGGGCCGCGCGCGCTCTGCATTGCGGGCTGGACGTTGTGGCCGCCGACATCGACCCGAAGATGGAAGACTGGATCAGAGGCGCGGTCGAAACCGCGTCGCCCGCACTGGATGCCCTGACCGAAGGCATCTCGATGCCACAGAAAGGCACGCTCAGTTTCACCACAGATCCGGTTGAGATGGCGCAGATCTCTGACTTTATTCAGGAAAACGTACCCGAGGTCCTTGATCTCAAACGCCGCGCCATTGGGGGCATCGCCGCGGCGACAGGGCCGGATGTGATCATCTCGTCCAGCACCTCAGGCTTCATGCCATCAGAATTGCAGGAAGGCATGGCGCACCCCGAACGCCTTGTGGTGGGCCACCCGTTCAACCCCGTCTACCTCTGCCCGCTGGTCGAGGTCGTCGGCGGCAAAGAAACGTCGGCAGAGGCCAAAGAGTCCGCGCGCGTATTCTATACAAGCATCGGCATGCATGCGCTGATGGTGCGCAAGGAGGTGCCGGGCCACCTGTCGGACCGGTTGCAGGAAGCGATCTGGCGCGAAATTCTACACTCTCTGAACAACGATATCGCCACCACTGCCGAACTTGACGAAGCCATTGTCTATGGCCCGGGCCTGCGTTGGGGGATCATGGGGACGAACCAGATCTATATGATGGCAGGCGGTGCGGGCGGCGCGCGCCATCTGATGGAGCAATTTGGCCCCGCGCTGAAATGGCCATGGTCGCATCTGGAGGCACCTGAACTGACGGAGGAACTGATCGACCGCTTTGTCGATGGCACGGACGAGCAAGCCGCCGGGCGCAGCATCCGCGAGATGGAGCAGATGCGCGACGAGTGTCTGGTTGCAATTCAGCGCGTGCTGCGGAAATATGACGTCGCTACGGGTGCAACGCTGAATGCTTTTGCGCGGTTGATGGAGCAGCGCGAAGAAACCTGATGCCAAAAATCGTCAACCCGGATGAGAAAAGAAACATGATCGCGCAGGCGGCCTGCCGCGCGATCGCGGCCAAAGGCATCGCCAATGTCACGATGACCGACATCGCGGCCGAGGCGAACGTGACCACTGGTATGATCGTCAACTATTTTGACACCAAAGACGAGATCATCACGGCAGCCTTGAGGCTGGCCTTTGTCAACATCAGGCGCAAAATCGCTCAGCGCACCTCACAAGACGATCTCAGTGAACTCTGCGATATTCTGGAACCTGCGATCGCCATTGCGCAATCTGATCGGCAGGACATTGCCGTCTGGATCGGGTTTTGGGGGATGCTGTCGGCTAACCCGGAGATGCAAAACCTCAACGACAAGCTGCACCAGGAGGGGCTGGCGACCTACGCTGCCGCGATCCGCGTGGCGTGGCCCGAAAGTGCGGGCTGGCCTGAAACGGTCTTTGCGGATGTCCTCGTTTCTGTCGCCACGTGTCTTTTCGGGTTGAGTGCCGGAGCCATCACCAACCCAGACACATGGACACCCCACATGCTGCGCAAACAATTGCGTTTGCAGCTTAAGCTTATTCGGGCGTGGGCCATATGTGAGGCGTCTGACCAGGCGTAGCGGCCTCAGGCGCGGTGATTGTCCAAGCGATCAACCGCAACTCCCGTCAGGCATGTTTTACGCCGCACCCTTCTTAACCAGCGCACGGTAGTTTGAACGCAGCTCGCCTCGGTCGATGTAGCACTCGCGAAGATACCTATCGCCACTGCTGGCGGTATAGGCCTCGCGGCCATGGACGATGCGGTGGTTGTCAAAGACAAAGCATTCGCCTGCGTTCATGCGGAACCGGTTGAGGTAAGGCGGCATCATTGCCTCTTTTTCCGCGTTCTCCAATCGCCTGTCGAAATCTCGCTGCGCCAAGCTTGAATGGCCGTTCTTAACGCTGCGTTGCCGTGAACAATATGAGGCGCACGCGGCAAATTCTGTGCTGCGCGCGTTCGCAGCGGACAATCTGAATTCACAGTTTGGGCTCTTCGCGGACCTTTGCTGCGGCACGGTTGAATGGCTGGCATGCCCCACATTGAAGGTGATCGGTCCATTGCCAGGGCGTTGTTGCACATCTCTGGCGACAGAGGATTCACTTTGCGAATCCATGCGGTTACACGGGCTGCATGAGCAAGCCACCTCCCGCCCGCTATCGCACGACGAACTGGTCCAACTACAACGCGTCGCTGCGCAAACGGGG
>DATFJQ010000040.1:0-18370 GCA_035269125.1 Roseovarius sp. | reverse complement strand
AGCACCTGCGCGTCGCGCGCTTCGGCGGTCAGGTTTTCGGCCCCGTCCAGCGTTTCGATGAAGGTGACTTTGCGGCCAAGCGCCTGTTCCAGTGCGGGCACCACTGGGCGCAGCGACATCTCGTCAACCACTTTGCCCTTGGGGCGGCCAAAATGCGCGATCAGCAACGGCTTGCCGCCCGCGGCCAGAATCGCCTCGATTGTGGGGACGATGCGGGTGATGCGGGTGGCGTCGGTGACGCGGCCGTTCTCAATCGGGACATTGATATCGACCCGGGTCAGCACCGTCTTGCCGTTAAGGTCCATGTCATCGAGGGGTTTCCAGCTCATGCCACTGTCTCCGCTTGGGTCAAATGCGCGCCTGTCATGGCGTCTGGGCGGCGGGGCGTCAAGCACTGTGCTTGGCATTCGCGGTGTGGCGTCTTAGGTAGTTGACAACAGACCACACGAAGGAGCGCCCGATGGCCGAGATCAAAGACCCCGAGAACACCATTTTGCTGGAACTGAAGGATGGCACCGTCACCATCGAACTGATGCCCGACATCGCCCCCAACCATTGCGAGCGCATGAAAGAGCTGGCGCGCAGCGGCCAGTATGACAACGTGGCCTTTCACCGGGTGATTGATGGCTTCATGGCCCAGACCGGCGATGTGGCCAATGCCAATATGGAGAAGGATTACAACCCGCGCGCCGCAGGCACTGGCGGCAGCGACCTGCCCAACCTCAAGGCCGAGTTCAGCCGCATTCCGCATGATCGCGGCACCATCGGCGCGGCGCGCAGTCAGAGCCCCGACAGCGCCAACAGCCAGTTCTTCATCAATTTCAGCGATAACCATTTCCTGAACGGGCAATACACGGTCTATGGCCGGGTGATCAGTGGCATGGATCATGTAGATGCCATCACCCGTGGCGAGCCGCCCGCGAACCCCGATCGGATGATCAGCATGAAGGTGGCAAGCGATGCGTAAACTGGCGTTTCTTTTCAGCCTGTTGGCCGGTCCGGCCATGGCCACCGGCTTGCAGATCGACGTCGCGGGCGAGGCCAATGGCACCGTCACCATCGACCTGTTCGAGGATGTGGCCCCCGGCCATGTCGAGCAGATCACGGCACTGGCCGCAGCGGGCGCTTATGACGGGGTCGTCTTTCACCGGGTGATTGACGGGTTCATGGCGCAAACCGGCGATGTCGAATTCGGCAAGCTTGAGGGCGGCGACATGCGCCGCGCGGGCATGGGCGGGAGCGACCTGCCTGACCTGAAGGCCGAGTTTTCGGATGTGTCGTTTGAACGCGGGGTCTTGGGCATGGCGCGTAGTCAGAACCCCGACAGCGCCAACAGCCAGTTCTTCATCATGTTCGCCCCGGCAACCCATCTGAACGGGCATTATACCGTTGTGGGTGAGGTGACAGACGGGATGGATGTGGTTGACGCCATCAAGCGCGGCAAGGGCCGCAACGGCTCGGTTGTCGGCCAGCCCGACGTGATGACCAGCGTCACGGTCACCGACTAAATGATGCCAGAGGCCACGGGATACGAGCCTTTGAACACGCTCAAACCCGTGGCCGATGGGCTATGGTTGATTGATGGGCCTGCGATCCGGTTCATGGGTCTGCCCTTTTCAACCCGTGCGACGGTCGTGCGATTGGCCAATGGCGATCTGTGGGTGCATTCGCCCACAAGGCTGACCGAAAGCTTGCGGCAGGAGTTGACGGCGTTGGGCCCGGTGCAGCATCTGATTGCGCCCAATTGGCTGCACTACACCCACATTGCGGATTGGCAGGCCGCTTGGCCCAAGGCCAAGGTCTGGGCCGCGCCCGGCGTGGTCGAGCGGGCCGCGAAACAGGGTCTGACCCTACACATCGACCACGATCTGCAATGGAACAGGGCAGAATCGCCTTGGGCGGGTCAGATTCACCAGATCATCGTGCGCGGCAGCAAAACCCATCGCGAGGCGGTGTTTTTTCATAGCGCCAGTGAGACGTTGATCCTGACCGATCTGGTCCAAGCGTTTGAGACCTCAAAACTGCCAGTCTGGATGCGGCCGATTGTCTGGCTTGCCGGGATTGACGATAGCGATGGGGCCATGCCGCCCGACATGCGCTGGACATTCCGCGACAAGACCGCATTGGCCGAAGACGTGGAGCTGATGATCGACTGGGCCCCCAAACGTGTGATCCTTGCCCATGGCCGGTGGTATGAGGCAAACGGCACCGCCGAGTTGGAGCGCGCCTTTCGCAAGCTATTGCAGCCGCGTCTGTGGGACAGGGCACTGGGCGACATGAAGGCCCGCAAGGCGCGCGCTGAACACGACGATACTGGCGCCTGAGCCGCTCAAGACCTGTCACGTTCGCGTGCGCGGGGCTGTGCAAACTCGGTTTGTCGGCGCAGCATGGGCCAACCCGGAAAAGGAATGTGCCCATGACCCGTCGGTTTCCTCATCTTGTCGCGTTGATCGCACCGCTGAGCTTGATTGCGCATCTGGCGGCGGCCGACCCGGCCGCGTGGCGTACGGAGTGGCCGCAAACCGACTTTGCCCGCAGCAGCGTATCGGACTGGTCCGAGATCATTTCGGGCGGGCCGCCCAAGGATGGCATTCCGGCGCTGAGCGATCCCGATTTTCTGCCTGCCGCGCAAGACACCCGGATTGCCCCGCGCGAGCCGGTGATCACCCTTGAGATCGACGGAGCCACCCCGCGCGCCTATCCGCTGCGCTATCTGACGTGGCATGAGATCGTCAATGACAGTGTGGCCGGGGTGCCGGTGGCGGTCACCTTTTGCCCGCTGTGCAATTCCGGTATGGTCTTTGACCGGCGGGTATCGGAGGGCACGCTTGAATTCGGGGTCTCGGGCAAGCTGCGCCATTCCGACATGATCATGTATGATCGGCAAACCCAAAGCTGGTGGCAGCAGGCCGTGGGCGAGGCGATTGTCGGCAAGCTGACGGGCACCGAACTGCGCGCCTTGCCGGGCTGGATGGAAAGCTGGGACAGCTTTCGCAGCCGCAACCCCGATGGTTTGGTAATGGACCAGCCGGCATATCCGCGACGCTACGGGGCCAATCCCTATCAGGGCTATGACACGTCGGCACAGCCGTTTTTATATAATGGCGAGGCGCCGCCGCATGGGATCGACCCATTGGCGCGGGTCGTGCGCGTGGATGACAAGGCTTGGCCGTTGGAGCGCGTGCGCCGCGAAGGCGGCGTGCAAGAGGCCGGTGTGACCATCACTTGGCAGGCCGGGCAAGCCTCGGCGTTGGACACCGCAGATATCGGCAAGGGCCGTGAGGTGGGCAATGTGCGAGTGCGCGATGCGCAAGCTCGGGATCTGCCGTTTGACGTGATGTTCGCCTTTGCCTTTCACGCCTTTTGGCCGGATGGGCGTTGGATGCTGGCACGCTAACGCAGCGGGGCAGATTGCTCTGCCCGCTGTGTCGCGCTTGGCCCAAGCCACAACCGAACCGCCCAAGCACGCTCATGCAAGGACTGTCCCAAAAGGGGTGCGTTATGTTGGCACCTGTCTGGTCAAATTATTGAATAAAATACTCAGAAATTTTAACCTGCGTAAAAGTGAGGATAGTTGATCCTTAAGCCAGCGTTTCAGCCAGCGATACCAAAACCAAAGATAGGGACGCCGGAAAGATGCTGCATCGCAATGGGATGCACGGGCGGGAACCGTTTGTGCATAAAGAAAATATCTGGATCATTGGCATGATCACCGCAATAGCGGTGCCCGTAGCGGTTCAGGCACAGGACGATATCGTTCTCGATCCGATCATCGTTGAGGGCCAAGCGGACAAGCAAGTTGGGGCCGGTCTTCCTCAGACAGTGATAACTGGATCAAGCGAAGGCGCAGGCGCGACAACGGTGGGGTCTGAAGGCGTTTGCATTCGCACAGACGGGTCGGGCGATGCCAACACCGCGCTGACAAGCCTTCCAAGGGTGCAATATCGCAACGACGCTGACACCGATGCAGGTGAAAACAGCGATGATGTTCTGGACTTCAAACCACCAACCCAACTTGGATAAGGCGTCGGGCAAATTGTCGTTCAGCTATACGCCGGACGAGATGACCGACTATGTGTTGGGCACGCCCTTGAGCTTGAACCCTGATTTCCGCGGCACGCCGGATCCACAAGACAATCTGACAAGCTGCCGAACCGGCGGGTTGGGCAGCACCTATTATACCGACACGCGCAAGCAACTGTTTGCCGAAATTGAAGGCGACATCGCGCGTGGCAGTTTCGTGCTTTGCGCATCGGGTCAAGAGATCGAGGCCAAGCGCCGTGGAACGGGCTTTACCCTTTACAGGGCCACCGGGGTGGTTGATCCATGGGGCAGCGGGCGCCCCATTGATCTGGGGCAATATTCCTGTTCCCAAGGCAACCTGAAAACGGCCTATACCGACGAGCTGTCGCTTGGCGTGACCTTTGGCGACAAATGGACCGATGGCCAATGGCGTCTGCGCGCGCGTCACCGAAAGGGCGAGGATCAATTCGCCCGCGCCCAAGGTGCAACATCGCGCGACAGCTATCTGACCAATGACGGCAGCAGTGAATACAACTCTGTCTCGTTGGAATACAGCAAGGCATGGGACATGCGCAGCCATAGTCGCGTGCTGGACAGTGTCGGCTTCCACGTGTCGGGCGTCCGGTCCGAGAGGGACACCTCTTCCAGCACCTGTTTCGGTGATGACGACGACGGGCTTCCACGCAGCTTTGGCCACGCCCGAACCGAAGGACGGCGCAACGCCCCCTCAATTTTGCAGCGGCCCGGCGCGATGCACGGTTTTGGGATGGTCGGGCGCAAACGCTGGAACAACAAGCGCTTTTCCCGTTGGTGGACCCTGCGGAAATGGCCATCCATGATCTTGGCGATGTAACGGACCGTCTGCAAAAAGCGCCCGACTACCCTGCGTTATCGCGAAACGCGCATAAGGTCTCGCCGCTGCTCAAGCCACTGGCATTTGACCCGGACGAGATTCAGCAGATCAGAGCGTTTCTTGACGCTCTTTGAAACGTGCCGTTTTAGCGGATCAGGTTCATGCGGAATTTCAGGGGGCGGCGTGCCTCTTGGGGCAGGTGGCGGTTCAGGCGGCGGTTGATCAGGCCGAACAGTGCCAACAGGACCAGCGTCAGCAGAATGAAGTAACCTGCAAGAATGGGGTAGGGCACGAAGGGGTTGAATGTCTTATCGGCAAAGTAGTTGGCATAATACAGCGCGTCGCCGCGTTGTTGCCACGCGGGAAAGCCGGTGAAAAACACAAGCGTCGTGGCGTGGAACAGAAAGATCGCCTCGTTCGTGTAGGCGGGCCATGCAAGGCGCAGCATGGTGGGCCAGATGATCCGGCGAAAGCGCGGCCAGCCCGAGAAGCCATAGGCATCCGCCGCCTCGACATCGCCTTTGGGGATTGAACGCAGCGCACCGTAAAAGATTTCGCCCGAATAGGCCGCCGTGTTGAAAAATAGCACGATCAACGCCCCCAACCAAGCCGAGGTGAAGGCATCGAACACCGGGCTGAGCTGTTTGAGCGACAGAAAGGCGAAATAGGCGAAAAAGAATTGGATGAACAAGGGCGAGCCACGGAACAGGAAGATGAACCATTCCGAGCCTCTGCGCACTGCACGGTTGCGCGCGCCTTTGCCCACGGCAAGGGCCGTGGCCAGAAAGAACCCGGCCAGCAGCGCAAGCGCGCCGAAATATATGTTCCACAACAGGCCCGACCCGATCAGCGTGACCTGTTCGCACAGGGTGAAATCCTGACGCGGCAGCAGGCGTTCGCCGATCCCCAGACTGCGCAGCCCGTAATCCTGAATGGTCTGCCAGCAACTCATGCGGCGGCCTTTCGTTGCGCTTCGCCGCCGGTGGTGGCCTGCCCGTGGGTCAGTTTCTGCATCAGCCGTTCAAGCACCACTTCGGAGACCTTGGTGAACCCAAGGTAAAAGACAAGAAGCGCCAGAAAGTACCACATGCGCCAGTCGCCATGCGGATATTGGGTAAAGCGCGGGTTGGCGGTGCCGCCCAGTTCGCGCGCCCAATAGACGATATCCTCGACCCCCAGAAGAAATAAAAGTGGTGTCGCCTTGATCAACACCATCCACAGGTTCGACAGGCCGGGCAGGGCATAAACCCACATTTGCGGCACAAGAATGCGCCAAAAGGTTTGCCGCCGCGACATGCCGTAGGCTTCGGCGGTTTCCAACTGCGCGCGCGGAACGGCGCGCATCGCGCCGAACAACACATTCGCCGCAAAAGCACCAAACACGATGGCAAAGGTCAGCACGGCAAGGAAAAAGCCATAAACCTCGTGCAGCCATTGCGCGGCGTTGCCCTGTGGCAGTTTGGCCTGCGCGCAAACGATAAAATCATTGCCCTGCCGGATCGGTTGATCCCAGTCGGGGCATAGCACCTGATGGCGCATCCATTCAAAGCCCTGATCCAAGGCAATGACGAAAAACAGGAAAAACGCGATATCGGGCACGCCGCGGACAATGGCGATATAGCCGCGCCCCAGCCAATTAACCGGCCACACCCGCGACCGCGCCGCCGCCGCGCCGCCAAATCCGAACATCAGCGCCGCCGGTGCGGTAATGGCCAGCAACAACAGCACCACCCCGAAAGACAGGTAGAACGACATATGCTTGCCCGTCGTGAGATAGCACGACAGCCATGTCAGACCTGACAGCGTATCGGGATCGGCGCAGTAGGAGAACATTCAGAACAGCCCGCGAGAACGGGCAGGGGCCGGATGCGGCCCCCGCCGCGAGATGTGCATCAGAAGGTCGATGACACATCCCATTTGATGATCATTTCATTCAAGCTGCCATCGTCTTTCATCGACTGGATGGCGGCATCGAATGTTGCACGCAGGTCGGCGTCGGATTCGCGCAAGCCCATGCCAACGCCATCGCCAAGTGGCACGTCTGGCCCGACAAAGGACAATTCGGCGTCATCCTCGGCAATCGGGGCAAGGAACGATTTGTCGGCCAGCACCGCGTCGGCTTCGCCGTTGCGGACGGCGGCGATGGTTTCCTCGGGTGTGGCGAACTCGATCAGCGCCGCACCGGATTCGGCGATATAGCCCGCCTGAAGTGTGCCAGCCTGCGCGGCAACAACGCCACCTGTCAGATCGACATCATCGGACATCGCCAAATAGGCCGAGGGATCGGGCGGCGTGTAGTTTTGGGTGAAGTCGATCACCTCGTCACGCTCGTCGGTGATCGACATGCCCGCGATGATCACGTCGTAGTTGCCCGACACAAGGTTGGGAATGATCGAATCCCAGTCATTTTTGACCCATTCGCAGGTCAGCTCGGCGCGTGTGCACAGCTCGTCGCCCAGTTCGCGCTCGAACCCGTCGACCTCGCCGGAATCGTTGATGAAGTTCCACGGAGGGTAGGCGCCCTCGGTGCCAAGACGCACGACATCTTGGGCCATGGCGAAACTGGCGGAAAATGCCAGTGCCGCTGTGGAAAGGATCAGTTTTTTCATTGGGTTGCTCCCTTTTGGTTGGTTTTGGTTGGTGGCCTCAGGTCGCCATAGTCGAACTGAGAAATTGTTGTAGTCGTTCCGATTTCGGTGCCCCGAACAGGGCATCGGGCGCGCCTTGCTCTTCGATCAGGCCTTGGTGCAGAAATATCACCTGATCCGAGACATCGGCGGCCATTTTCATATCATGGGTGACGATCATCATGGTCCGGCCCTCGGCGGCCAGATCCTTGATCACCCGCACGACCTCTTGTTCCAGTTCCGGGTCCAGCGCGCTGGTGGGTTCGTCGAACAAAAGCGCCTCGGGTTCCATGGCAAGCGCGCGGGCGATGGCGGCGCGCTGTTGCTGTCCGCCTGACAGTTGCGCGGGGTAGGCATCGTGTTTATCGGCGATGCCCACCTTGTCCAGATAGGCATGCGCGGCCTGTTCCACTTCGGCGCGGTCACGGCCCAGAACGGTAACCGGGGCCTCCATCACATTTTCAAGAATGGTCATATGGGCCCACAGGTTGAACTGCTGAAACACCATCGACAGGTTGGTGCGGATGCGCAGCACCTGTTTGGCGTCGCCCGGATGCCGGTTCAGGCCGGTGCCTTTCCACGTAACGGCCTCACCCTTGAACACAATGTCGCCCTGTTGGCTGTCTTCCAGAAGATTGGCGCAGCGCAGAATCGTGGATTTACCAGACCCGGATGATCCGATCAGCGACACCACGTCGCCCTTTTGGGCCGTGATATCGACGCCCTTTATAACCTCAAGCGCGCCATAGGCCTTGTGCAGGTTGCGGATTTCGATGACGGGCGTGTCGTGTTGCAAGGGCAGCGTCCGTGTCTGGTTTCAGGTCTGACCCGACAATAGGGCCGAAAAAATGGGGTGATGCAACTTGCAAAACGACTGATATGGATGGTTTCCATCCGAATTGACGCAGGGTCAGGCCGTTTCGGCAGGTGGTGCCGCGCTATTGAGCATTTGAGGGCAGGGCGTCATCGGTCCGTGGCGCTAGGGTTGGCCGTCAACGCGTTGACGGGCCAATGCGCTGTCACGATCATTGACGCCCAGAAGGTTGGCCACCAACCGCACCAGCGCGTCTTCGTCCTGATCGCGCGCCCCGTCGGCCAATGCGACCTGCCACAGCGATTCGATCACGCCGATCCGGTCCTCGTAGGGCACGGCCTCTTTGATGGCGCGGGTAAAGCGCACGGTATCGGGGGCCTCGGACTCAAGCTCTTCGGCCTCGGTGCGCAAATCTGCGGCGGCGTCATCATCCAGACCAAAGCGGGTCTTGATGATCCGGTCGATGCGGATGATCTCGGTCGCGGCATAGTGATTGTCCGAGCGCGCCAAACGCACAAGCAACGCGGTCAGGGCGCGCTTGGCGTCCAGTTCGTCCAGCGGGTCGGGTTGAGGCTGGAACAGGTTTTTCAGAAGATCAGCAAACATGGGAACACATATAGGCGTTTGAGGTTTCAGGGCAAAGCGCTAATGCGCTTGGGCACGTGCGCGGGCGGAATCGTTATCGTGATTACTCAGGCCAAGGGCCTCTTGCGCGACATCGACGACGGCAATTTCCTCGGGGTGGCGTTGGCCATCGGCCAGCACGACCTCCCACAATGCCTCAAGCGCATCGCGGCGCGCCTCAAGCGAAAGGGTTTCGCGGATCAGCTGCGCCAGATCGGCAGTGCTGACGGCCTGATGATCCAGCTTTTCGCAGGTTGCGCGCATTTTGGCGGCGTCGATCGGGCCGATCCCATGCAGCCGGGCCAGCAATGTGTCGATGCGGCTGATCTCTTCAAAACGATAGCGGTGGTCCGATTTGGCGACCCGAACCATCAGCGTGCCAAGGGCCAGATTGGCATCGGGTTCGGGCAGTGGCGTGGGGGTGGGGGACGACAAGGCGTTCAAGATGCGGCTGAGCATGTCAGTCCTCATACCCTTCGACGATCACCAGATCACCTGTTGAGACCGGATCGCGCAACGCTTTTGCGGCTTGGTAGCCGGGGGAGGCGTAGCAATCGAGCGCGGCCTGATAGCTGGGAAACTCGATCACGACGGTGCGCGCGCGGGCGGTGCCCTCACGGGTTTCGCGCACCCCACCCCGGACCACAAACCGTGCCCCGTATTCGGCAAAGACCGCGGCGTTGGCCGCTTTGTAGGTCTCGTAGGTTTCGGCGTCGTCAATATCGACATGCGCCACCCAGTATCCTTTGGGCATGGTCAGGGTTCCTTATCGTGTGGGTGTTATTCAGAATGCGGCAGGGGCAGTTTGATAGAGTATGTCATCCAGCGCAATACCGCCCGGATCGTCATTGGTTACGGTCACCGCTGCAATATCGGGCAGGCCATTGGTGCGTTCAAAGCCCAGTTCGTTGATTGTGTTGCCCAGCTTTTGAACATGGCGGGCAATCAGGCGGCCCTGTCGGGTGTAAAACGCCAACGTGACACGCCCCTGCGGTCGCGCCTGCCCAAGTGGTGCGGCATAGTCGCTGTGGATGCGCAGACCGATGGCGCGCTGGTCCTGATCGAACAGCATGGCAACCGCGCCTTCGCCGCGCGCGGACAGCGCGGGAAAGCCATCCGGCCCAAGCGGAAACAACGCGTTCGAGCCAAAGCCACGGTGATAGGCGACCGAAAGGTTGGCCCCTGATGCGCCGCGCATGACGGCAATCGGCATCGCAGGTTCTGCGGCCAGATGATCATGCGACGTGTCTGTCGCGGCAATGCTTTGCCCGTTCAGCCGTTCACCAAACCACACGCGCCCCTCGCGCACAGGAGCGTCCAGATTTATGCCGGGCTCGGCCCGACGCGGCAGGGTTTCAAATGTGATGACCGCATCCAGATCATGTTGCACTTGGGCGTAGGGGACGGGCCGAATGGTGGGATCAGCCCTAACTGGCCCCGCCCAAAACGACAGCGCCACGGCGAACAGGACCCCCCAAAAAAGTATCAGAGTGCGTAATAGCCGCAAGTCGGTCACATTTGTTCCTAAATCTTTTCGATTTTCCCCGTCAAAAACGCGATAGCACAACGGAAAATAACAGCAGATTTGCTTTGGCGGAGCCCTATATGCAGTCTTTTGACGAGTTTGATTGGTCATGTGGGACAGAGGATGACCATCTTGCCATGGCGCGCCGGGCAAACGAGGACCAATTGCGCCAATTGGCGCGCAACTATGACTGGGCCATGTATCCGGTGCCTGTTCTGGGGTGGATCATGGCGCAGACCTCGGTTGATCTGGGGACCGCTCTGACGGTTTTTCTGAACGGTGAGCCGGAGCGGTTCAACTACATTCCCAAACACCAGGTTCCGCAAGACTACCGTGATATTGCCCGTTTTCTGGACAATATCTGCCTGCGTGTGAACAGTGGTTTTTACCTTGTCTACCCCGAGCGTGACGTTTCAAGCCGCAAGCGTTTGACCACTTGGGTGACCTACCAGAAATCCGACCAATCAGAAGGGCGGCAGGGCCGGTATACCTTCAATGAAGATATCCTGACGACATTGCTGAATGATGCGCTGCGCTTGGACCCGAGTTCGGAAACCGCGGTGTATAGCCAGCGGCCCAGTCTGTTGCGGGATTTGTTCAGCCCGGTGTTGGAATTGGGCGTTTCGCGGCGATTGTTGCGGTTCAAGCCACGCGATTGAGTGACGCCGATCTGGCGGTCGAGCGCGCAAGCGATCTTGACGCGTTGGCATCGGCCTTTGGCGGCTTTTCCTTTTATCTGGCCCGGTGTAAGGCTTCGACCTGCGCAAGATGAAAGGCTAGGCGATGCCCGACACGATGTTATTGATCCAGATGCTGGTGCTGTTGCTGGTCATCGGCGGGTTTGCCGGGGTGCTGGCAGGGTTGCTGGGGGTCGGTGGCGGCATCGTTCTGGTGCCCGCGTTTTTCTATGCTTTCCAGACGCTTGGCTATGACGGCCCGCAGCTTATGCAAATCTGTCTGGCCACGTCACTGGCGACGATCATCGTCACGTCTGTCCGATCGGTGCTGAGCCATAACAAGAAAGGCGCGGTCGATTGGGCGATTTTGCGGACATGGGCGCCGGGTATTGCCATAGGGGCTGTGCTGGGCGTTCTGGTGGCGGCCAGCCTGCGTTCGACCACCTTGCAAGGCGTGTTTGGCGGCCTTGGCGTGATCATTGGTGCCTATCTGGGCCTTGGCCGTGCGCATTGGCGGCTTGGCCCCGAAATGCCGCGCGGCCTGATCCGGGCCACGCTATCGCCGATTGTCGGGTTTCTGTCGGTGCTGATGGGCATCGGTGGCGGCAGTTTCGGTGTGCCATTGATGAGCCTTTACGGCGTGGCCATTCACCGGGCTGTGGCCACGGCGGCGGGGTTTGGCGTGACCATCGCGGTGCCCTCGGTCATCGGGTTTCTGTTTCTTGAGATCGCCCCGGCAAACCGCCCGCCGCTAACGGTTGGGGCGGTCAATCTGGTGGCCTTCGGGATCGTGATTGCGATGACGATGATCACTGCCCCTTGGGGTGTCAAACTGGCCCACGCGATGGATCCCAAACCGCTGAAGCGGATCTTTGCCGTGTTTCTGACGCTGGTGGCGTTGAACATGCTGCGCAAGGCGCTGGGATGGTAGAGGCTTTGCTGCGTGACGGCTGGGCGCAGTTTGCGGCCCAAGACAGTGTCGCGCGCTGGGCGCAGGTGGCGCACAAGGTGGCCGTGTCGCGCGTGGCCGACCCTGATCAGCGCGCAAAATGGCTGCAATGCGAAGGCACGTGGTTTGTGGGCGTCGATACTCTGCCCAATGCCCCGGATGGCGCGGTTGGCGGGTCTGGCCCGCTGAAAGGCAAGGCTATGGAGGCCGCACAGCGCCTTTACGGGGTGTTGCCGTTGCATCATGGGCAGGTGTCAGTGACCTATCCGGGCTACCCGCGCCCGCGCGATGGCGAAAGCGATGCGGCCTTTCGCTATCGCCGTAACCGGGATGCAGCGCATGTGGACGGGTTGCTGGCGGTCGGGCCGGACCGGTTGCGCATGCTGAAAGAGCGCCACGCCTATATTCTGGGTCTGCCGCTGACCGATTGCGCGGCAGGGGCCAGCCCCTTTGTGGTGTGGGAGGGCAGTCATCACATCATGCGCGACATGTTCACCAAGGCGCTGGCGCATTTGCCACAGGACGCGTGGGCGGATGTCGACCTGACCGAGGCGTATCAGGCCGCGCGGCGCACGGTCTTTGACACCTGCCAACGGGTCGAGATTGCCGCAAAACCCGGCGAGGCCTATCTGGTCCATCGCTTTGCGCTACACGGCGTCGCGTCATGGGCCGAGGGCGCAGAGGCCCCGGCGGATGGCCGGATGATCGCCTATTTCCGGCCCGAATTTCAGGGCGCGACGCGGGATTGGCTTGAGCTTCCGTAACGTGGTCTTGGGATGGTTTATTCACTGTCCCGCGCAAGACGCGCCGCCCGCCCGCCGCGCCGTTTGGCCAGCATCGGCGCGCGGTCGGGCAGGGCCGTCATGACCTCGCGGCGTTCTTCATTGTTCATCTTTGACCATCGGGCAATCTCGTCGATGGTGCGATAGCAGCCGGTGCAAATCCGCGCCTCGGGATGGACCACGCAGATGCGCACACAGGGGCTTTCGATCTCGTTTCTGGTCCAGACGGTGTTGTCGTTCACGAAGAGGCCCTCATATGTCGTAGCCGATCCAATACGCCTTGCAGGATATAGGACGCGGCGATGTTGTCGATAACCTCGGCGCGACGTTTTCGTGACGCATCCGCCTCAAGCAGGGCGCGTTCGGCGGCCACGGTGGACAGGCGTTCGTCCCAAAAGCTGATCGGCAGATCGGTCAGCTGGGCCAGATTGCGCGCAAAGGCGCGGGTTGATTGGCACCGCGGGCCTTCGCTGCCGTCCATGTTGCGGGGCAGGCCCAGAACGAGGCCGGCGGCCTCGCGCTTGGTCGCAATCTCTAACAACTGCGCGGCATCAAGGCCGAATTTGCGCCGCTTGATGGTTTCAAACGGGCTGGCCACTGACAGCAACCTGTCAGACAACGCGACGCCGATGGTTTTGGTCCCCAAATCCAGCCCCATGATGGGCTGGCCGGGGGGCAGGGCTGTGGCGAAATCGGCGATGTCCTCGCAGATCATTCCGCCACGCCTGCCGCGCGCGCTGCCGCGCGCACCTGTTCCAGCGCCTCGGGCTGTTCGGCAAAGACGCCTTGGGCCTCGGCCCAAATGGTGGCGGCCTGTTCGGTGTTGCCCAAAACCCCAAGCGCGCGGATCAATTGCGACCATTCGGCCGATGTGCCACCTTCGGTCGCCAGACGTTGTGACAGGCCTTGAACCATGCCTTGGATCATCTGCTGGCGGTCCCCTTCCGACATCTCGCCTGCGGCGTCGATGTCGGCGGCGGACGGGCCGGACACGGGCGGGGTTTGCGCCGGTGCGGCGGCTTGGGGCATCTCGGGCAATTCGTAATCGGTCAGGCCGGCGCGCCATGCCAATTCTTCGATACGCGCGCGGATCGGCGCGACCCAAGGCGCGTCAGGGTTGCTTTGGCGCAGCAAGGTGTCCCATTCGCGGAAAGCGGCATCGGGGCGGTCCACCTGCATCAGGTAGATGCCCATATAGTAGCGCGCGGCAGGGGTTTGCGGATCGCGCTCCAAGGCGGCGCGCAGGGCGTCTTCGGCCTGTTGGCTGACATATCCGCCTGCCGCGCTGATCTTAAGCTCGGCCAGATACGCGTAATCCGAGGCCGGGGCAGCATCGCCCTTGATGTCGATGATCTTTTGCTGGGCCTCATACGCGGCGGCGTAGTTGCCAAGCGCGGATTCGTTTTGGGCCAAAAGGGTCAGGCCGCGCAAATCGCCGGGCCGGTCTTGGACAGTTTGGCGCAGCTGCTCCATAAGGCGCAGGAAATCTTCGCTCGCATTGGGTGTGACATCGGCGGCCGGCATCTGCGCTTCGGCCTCGGCCTGTGTCATCCGGTTGGCGCGTTCAGCATCCGAGGCGGCCATCCGCGCCTTGAGGGGCAAATCCCCCATGCCCGGCGCGCCGATCTGCGTGTAAAGCCCGTAGGTTCCAACAATCATCACAAACGCCAGCCCAAACGCGATGACAGCACTGCTACGGTGTGGCTTACCGGCGTTTTTTTCGTCGCGTTTCAGTTGCGCATCGGCGGCCAGAACGCGGCGCGAGATTTCGGCACGGGTGCGTTCGGCATCCTCTTGTCCGATGACACCCCGGGCCAAATCGCGATCAACCTCTTTCAACTGATCGCGATAGACTTGCAGGTCATAGGCGGCCGGGGGTTTGTCCCCGACACGCGCGCGCAATACGGCAAGCCCGATAATTCCACTGACAAGCGCGGCCAAAGCGCCGGTGATGATCCAGAACAGCATGGTTTCTCCTCAAATCCGTGACCCCATTTAGCCATCGCGCGCGCCGGACAAAAGAGGCAAAGGCGCGCAGGGGGGCCGCACGGGCCCCAGAAAGCGCACAAGTTTGGCGCATGTCGCATATCGCGCCATTTATGCCGCGCCGGGTATCCTTTGAAATGGCAAGCTATCGCATTACGCTGACATGGCAGTTTAACTGCGAATCCAACCTTGGTCGAAAGAGCGCGCATGAAACGTTATTCCGCCTTTGCTGTCGCCCGCGAAGCCCTGCGTAACCACATGGGCTGGGAGCGGGCCTGGGCCTCGCCCGAGCCGAAAAAGAAATACGATGTGATTATCATCGGAGCCGGGGGCCATGGTCTGGCTACGGCCTATTACCTTGGCAAGAATTTCGGCATCACCAATGTCGCCGTTCTGGAAAAAGGCTGGTTGGGGGGCGGCAATACGGGCCGCAACACCACGATCATCCGCTCCAACTATCTGCAAGATCCGTCGGCGGCGATGTATGAAAAATCCCGCAGCCTGTACGAGACGCTGAGCCAGGATCTGAATTACAACATCATGTATAGCCCCCGTGGCGTGATCATGCTGGCCCAGACCGAGCATGAGGTGCGCGGCTACAAGCGCACGGCCCATGCCAACGCCCTGCAAGGTGTCACGACCGAGTTCATCTCGCCGCAGCGGGTCAAGGAAATCGTGCCGATCATCAATCTGGACGGGCCGCGCTACCCTGTGTTGGGCGGTCTGTGGCAGGCGCGGGCCGGCACCGCGCGCCACGATGCGGTGGCGTGGGGCTTTGCGCGGGCCTGTTCGGACATGGGCATGGATATCATCCAGAAATGCGAGGTCACCGGCATTTCCCGCGAAGGCGGCCGCGTCACCGGCGTGACCACAAATCGCGGCGATATTGCCTGCGATAAACTGGGCATCGTTGTGGCGGGCCATTCGGGGCATCTGGCCGATATGGCGGGGTTCCGTCTGCCGATTGAATCGGTGTCGTTGCAGGCGCTGGTGTCAGAGCCGATCAAGCCCTGCATGGATTGCGTCGTCATGGCCAACACTGTGCACGGCTACATGAGCCAATCCGACAAGGGCGAAATGGTGATCGGCGGCGGCACGGACGGATACAACAACTATACGCAGCGCGGCGCTTTCCATCATATTGAGGAAACCGTGCGCGCGCTTGTCGAAACCTTCCCGATGATCAGCCGCCTGAAGATGCTGCGCCAATGGGGCGGGATCGTGGATGTCACCGGCGACCGCTCGCCGATCCTTTCGAAAACCCCGGTTGAGGGCGTATTCATCAACTGTGGATGGGGCACCGGCGGGTTCAAGGCGACACCCGGAAGTGGCTGGGGCTTTGCCGAATTGATGGCCAAGGGGCATTCGCCTTTGTGCAATGAATTCGGGCTGAACCGCTTCAAAGAGGGCCGGTTCATTGACGAATCCGTAGCTGCGGGGGTGGCGCATTGATGGCCGCCCAGAACACGACTTTCTGCCAAGCGTTGCGCCTAAGTGCAGTTGAACGCTTTGGTGTCTTGACCATCGGAGGCACGACATGCTGATCCTGACCTGCCCCTGCTGCGGCGTGACCGCGGAAGAAACCGAATTCCACGGCGGTGGCGAGGCGCATATCACGCGCTTTGGCCCCGGATCGTCCGAGGATGACTTCCACGGCTACCTGTTTGAAAAGGTGAACCCCAAAGGCGTCCATTTCGAACGCTGGCGGCACAATAACGGCTGCGGCAAGTGGTTTCATGCCGCGCGCTGCACGGTCACGCTTGAGGTGTTTGGCACCTACAGCGCCCAGACCACCGAGCCCCCGCAAGACATCAAAGACAAAATCTCGGCCAAGCGGCCGGGCTGGAGCTGGAGAGAGTTCGCATGAGCACACGTCTGGCCAATAGTGGCCGTCTACTGAACAAGGGGCGGGCGCTGGAATTTACCTTTAACGGCAAACGCATGACCGGGGTCGAAGGCGATACGCTGGCCTCGGCGCTGCTGGCAAACGATCAGATGATGGTGGGCCGGTCGTTCAAATATCACCGCCCGCGCGGGATTGTCGCCTCGGGCGGCGAAGAACCCAATGCGCTTGTGGGTCTGGGGGAGAACGGCAAGTTCGAACCCAACCAGCGCGTCACCACGACCGAGCTGTTCGACGGGCTGACATGCGCCAGCCAAAACCACTGGCCCAGCCTTGAATTCGACATCGGTGTGATCAACTCGAAACTGTCGCGGTTTTTGCCGGCGGGCTTCTACTACAAAATGTTCATTCATCCGCGCCCGTTCTGGAAACACGTGTACGAGCCGATCATTCGCCAATCGGCGGGCTTGGGCAAAGCCCCGCGTGATCGCGACGAGGACACTTATGAGCATTTCTATGCCTTTTACGACGTGGTCGTGATCGGCGGCGGTGTTGCGGGCTTGCAGGCCGCAAAATCCGCAGGCCAAGCCGGGGCCAAGGTGCTGTTGATGGAGCAGACGCCCCATTGGGGCGGGCGCGCACCCGTCGATGGCGGCGAGGTGGACGGCCAGCCTGTGGATAAGGTCGTGGATGAAATTGTTTCGGAACTGGAAACAATGGACAATGTCACCCTGCGCACCCGGATGATGGGCGCGGGTGTGTATGATCATGGCTATGTCATGGGCTACGAGCGGGTGAATGACCATCAGCCCGACGCCAAAGGCCCGCGCCACCGTCTCTGGCGTATCCGTGCGGGCCAGATTGTCACCGCAACCGGCGCGATTGAACGGCCTATCAGCTTTGCCGGAAACGATATTCCGGGGGTCATGCTGGCCTCGGCGGTGCGCGACTATGCGGTGAATTACGGTGTGTCCGTGGGCGACCGCACGGTGGTTGTCACCAATAACGATGATGCCTACCGCACGGCGATCACCCTTAAAAAGCTGGGGCTTGAGATTCCGGTGATTGTTGATGCGCGCCCCGGTGGTGCGGGTCCGCTGGCCGGTGAAGCGGTTGCGCTTGGCATTCGGGTGGAAAACGGCAAGGGCATCTCCAAGGTCAAAGGCGGCAAGCGCGTCGAAGGCGTTGAGATTTGCACCCAAGCAGGCGAGGGCGCCGCGCTTGAGACCATCAAATGTGATGTGGTTGCCATGTCGGGCGGCTGGTCGCCAGTTGTGCATCTGTGGTCGCATTGTGGTGGGAAGCTGCTGTGGGATGACGAAAATGTCATGTTCCGCCCCGATGGGGATAAAGCGCCGATCGGTGCCGATGGGGAACGGTTCGTAATCCCCGCAGGCGCGGCCGATGGGTGTCTGGACTTGGCAACCGTGCTGGACAATGCCGATGCGGCAGGCAAGGCGGCGGCGCAGGCCACCGGGCATGCCCCGGCCAACGAGGCCACTCCGCAGGCCCAACCCGAAACAATGGCACCGATTCAAGCGGTCTGGATGATGCCGCAGGGTGCCAGCTATAAGCTGCGGATGAAGGCGTGGCTGGACTATCAGAATGACGTCAAGGTGTCGGATATACAGCTTGCGGCGCGCGAAGGCTTTGAATCGGTTGAACAC
>DATFJQ010000039.1:0-2586 GCA_035269125.1 Roseovarius sp. | reverse complement strand
GGAATTCAACGTGGCGATCCGGACATTGATGCTGGACGGGTCTGACGCAACTCTGAATGTCGGCGGCGGCGTGGTCTATGACAGCACCGCCCCCTCGGAATACGAAGAGGCGCTTTGGAAAGCCCGGTTCGCCAGCCGCCTTGGCGGGGCCTAAGGCCGCGCGGTCATTCTGCTGCGTGCCGCAGGTCTTGCCTGTCGGTGGCGCGATACAGGTAATCGCGTGTCAGCGGCACAACGTCTTGCTTTGGCGATAGCTGGAACTGAAACACGACTTGTCGATTCAGGCGGAACGTCAATTCGGAAGCCACAAGGTAATAGCGCCACATCCGGCAGAACCGCTCGTCATAAAGCGCGCGGGCCTTATCGATATTGTCCATGAAACGGTCATACCAATGGCGTAGCGTCTCGGCGTAATGCAGCCGCCAGATTTCCACATCCGTGGTAAACAACGCCTGCTTTTCGATGGCTTTCAGCGCCTCGGACATCGAGGGCACATAACCGCCGGGAAAGATGTATTTGGTGATCCACGGGCTGGTTACGCCCGGCGGCTCGGCCCGGCCGATGGTGTGGATCAGGGCAATGCCTTCGGGTGACAGCCTGTCAGATACAGTGCGGAAATACCCGCCATAATGCGGCACGCCCACATGCTCGAACATGCCGACGGACACGATGCGGTCAAACTGCCCCGCGACCTTGCGGTAGTCCAGCAATTCAAACCGTGCGCGATCCGCCAGCCCGGCCTTTTCGGCGCGGGCGTTGGCCATCGCGTGCTGTTCGCGCGACAGGGTCACGCCCAAAACCTCGGCGCCGTAATCACGCGCCAGCGTCAGGCCCATGCCGCCCCAGCCACAGCCGATATCCAGCACCCGCATGCCCGGCTTGATCCGCAGTTTGCCCGCGATATGGTGTTTCTTGGCCTCTTGCGCCTGCTCCAGCGTCATGTCTGGATCGCGAAAATAGGCGCAGGAATATTGCCGGTCACTGTCCAGAAACAGATCATACAGCGCGCCCGACAGATCATAGTGATGGGCCACGTTGGCTTGTGCGCGGCCCAACGGGTTGAACTGCGCCAGATGCCGACCAAGGTGGCGCGCCAGCACCAGTGGCTTGCGAAACCAAGGCTGGCCGCTGGCCGCGATGTTGCGAATGGCCAACCCCAGAAACCCGTGCAGGTCGTCATCCTTGATGGTCAGGCGGCCATCCATGTAAGCCTCGCCCACGGCCATATCGGGCGACATAACGATGCGCCGGGGCAGGGTGCTGTCATGCAATGTGATAGCCACCATCGGGCCGGTGCCATCGCCATAGCGCCGGGTTACCCCGTCGGGATAGACGATTTTCAAATCGCCAGTTTGGAACAAATGACACAAAAAACGGTCAAGCGTGGCCGTCCACATTTGCGTTCCTCCCACATGCTGAGCGCCAAAAAAGCGCGGTCATACGGAGACACGAAACCTGCCGACTGCTGTCCGGGTTGCCCCGGTTACTACCCGATCCCGGCATAATCGCGCAGTATGACGCATCTGTAAATGATTTTGCGCAATGCGGGGGGCTTGCGCGCCCCTCCGCCCCTTGACTTTGGCCCGCTGCCAAGGTGTATCGACCCGAACCAAGCCACATTGCCCATCCGGGGCCCAGAGAGGACGCCATGCACGCATATCGCAGCCACACCTGCGCCGAACTCGACAAATCCAACGTGGGTGACAGCGTTCGCCTGTCGGGTTGGGTGCACCGCATCCGCGATCACGGCGGGGTGTTGTTCATCGACCTGCGCGATCATTACGGTATCACGCAGGTGCTGTGTGATCCTGACAGCCCGGTCTTTGCAGAGGTTGAAAAGGTCCGCTCGGAATGGTGCATACGCATCGACGGCAACGTGAAGGCGCGCGATGAAAGCCTGATCAACGCCAAGATTCCCACCGGCGAGATCGAGGTTTTCATCCGCGATATCGAGGTTCTGGGCGCGTCCGAGGAACTGCCGCTGATCGTGTTCGGCGATCAGGAATACCCCGAGGAAACTCGCCTGCGCTATCGCTACCTTGACCTGCGCCGAGAAGAGATGCAGCGCAACATGACGATGCGTTCCGATGTGATTTCCTCGATCCGGCGCCGCATGTGGGATATCGGGTTCCGCGAATACCAGACGCCGATCATCACCGCCTCTAGCCCGGAAGGCGCGCGCGACTTCCTTGTGCCGTCGCGCCTGCATCCCGGCAAGTTCTACGCGCTGCCGCAGGCGCCGCAGCTGTTCAAGCAGTTGATCATGGTGTCGGGCTTTGACAAGTATTTCCAGATCGCGCCGTGTTTCCGCGACGAAGACCCGCGCGCCGACCGGTCGCCCACTGACTTCTATCAGCTTGATCTGGAAATGAGCTTTGTCGAACAACAAGACGTGTTCGACACCATCCAGCCCGTTCTGGAAGGCGTGTTTGAGGAATTTGGCGGCGGTCACACGGTCGATAAACACTGGCCGCATATTTCCTACCGCGATGCCGCGCTGTGGTATGGCACCGACAAGCCCGACCTGCGCAACCCGATCAAGATGCAGGATGTCTCGGAACATTTCCGCGGCTCGGGCTTTGCCAT
>DATFJQ010000038.1:0-29178 GCA_035269125.1 Roseovarius sp. | reverse complement strand
CGTTTGACCTTCACGTCGATCGGCGCGATCTGATCCTTGAAATACACTGCCTCAATAGCCGCAGCCGCGCGGCGTTGGCTTTCCAAGGCAAAGGCATCTTGCGCGTCGCGGCTGATCGTGTGTTCCGCTGCGACATTTTCGGCCGTCACACCCATATGTCCGGTGCCGAACGGGCAGTTGAGCGTGCCCAGCATCATGTCCAGAACGCGGACATCGCCCATCTTTGCGCCCCACCGTTGATCCGGCACGATAAACGGTGAACGGCTCATGCTTTCGGCCCCGCCAGCCAGTGCGAAATCGGCATCCCCCAACATCAGCGATTGCACTGCCGAAACCACGGCCTGCGCGCCTGAGCCACACAAGCGATTGACGTTCATGGCCGGGGTTGTATCAGGGATGCCCGCCTCTATCGCCGCCACGCGGCTAAGATACATGTCCTTGGGTTCGGTGTTGATCACCGTGCCGAACACGACATGCCCGACCTGTGCCGGGTCCACGCCCGACCGCTGCATCGCGGCGCGTGCCACATGTGCGCCCAGTTGGGTGGGGGGCGTTGCGGCCAAGGCCCCGCCAAATGTTCCAATGGCGGTGCGTGCGCCGTCCAGAATGACGATATCGGTCATGGGGTGCATCCTTTGCTAAAGCTGTTGGATGAACCCTAGCGGCAGTTCTTTGGCAAAGGCAAACCGAACGTTCCGTCAGGCGGGGCCAGTTAAGGAGTGCGGAGATAGGGCCACCCGTCCGGTTTCAGTCAGCAGCCAGCAGTCTTGCCCCTCGAACACCACAGGGCGCAAGGGGCGGCCCCACCCCGCCCCGCCATCAAGGTTGACGCGATTGCCATGATGGCATGGTGCCTCAAGCGCGGTGTGTCCATGCACCACCAGCCAAGGGTGCGGGTCAGGGTGGTTCAGGAACGGGTCTCGGATCCACATCATGTCTTGGGCGGTTTGATCGGCCAAGGCCACGCCGGGGCGGATGCCCGCATGCACGAACAAAAGCCTGTTTTCTTGATGATACAGCGGCAAACCGGCCAGAAAATCGCAATGCGCCTGCGGTATGGCTACGCGAGCGTCATTTAGAATAGCCGCGATGTCCCGGCCTTTGGTGTCTACGCCATAACTGGCCAGTGTCGCGCCGCCGCCAAGCCGTTCGGCAAACCAAGGCAAATCGGGATGGCCTTTGCTGGCATAGGCATCACCGTGATCCAGAAACCGTAAGACGTAATCATCGTGGTTGCCCTTCAGCACGATCCAGTCACGGCCTTGTTCAACACCGTTGAGGAGGCGTTCAATAACACCACGGCTATCGGGGCCGCGATCCACCAGATCGCCCAAAAACACGACGCGCGCCTTGGCCCCGCCATCGGCCTCGGTCAAGGCAAGGGCGTGATCCAGCATAGCGCGCTGGCCATGGATATCGGGAATGGCGTAGATCGGTTCTGTCATAGCGCCACTGTCGCGCAGCACTGGCCGACCTGCAAAGGAAAACGGCCCGGAAAACCGATGTTTTCCGGGCCGCTTCGAATGGTTGACGGGACGTGTCAGGCCATGTCGAAGTTCAGCGGGCGCACCTGCTGGAACTTGCCGGTGCTTTCCAGCTTTTTGATGACATCGCCGTCCACGGGCGCGTCAACATAAAGCAGGGCAATCGCCTCACCGCCCGCGGCCGAGCGGCCAAGGGTAAAGTTGGCGATGTTCACGCCATTCTCGCCCATCATCTGGCCCAAGGTGCCGATGATGCCCGGCTCGTCATTGTTGGTGGTATACAGCATATGCGCCCCGATCTCGGCGTCGATATTGATGCCTTTGATCTGGATAAAGCGCGGCTTGCCGTCGCTGAACACCGTGCCCCCGATGGAACGCTCGCGCTTGTCGGTGACGACGGTCAGCTTGATATACCCCTCGAACGCGCCGGATTTGTCCTGCTTGGTGGTGCTGATCTTGACACCACGCTCTTTGGCCACCACGGGGGCCGAAACCATGTTGACGTCGGGATTGACCGATTTCATGATGCCCGCCACGGCGGAACATGTCAGCGCTTCAAGGTTCATCTCGGACACAACACCATCATAAAGGATGTTGATCGCCTTGATCGGCTCGTCCGTCATCTGGCCGATGAAGTTGCCCAGATGATCCGACAGGTTAATCCATGGCCCCATCACCTTGGCTTCTTCGGCCGTAACCGAGGGCATGTTCAGCGCGTTGGTGACCGCCCCGGTCAGCAGGTAATCCGACATCTGTTCAGCCACCTGAAGGGCCACGTTTTCTTGTGCCTCGGTGGTGGCGGCCCCAAGGTGTGGGGTGCAGACCACGTTGGGCAGGCCGAACAGCGGATTATCGGTGGCGGGCTCTTCAGCGAACACGTCAAAGCCTGCCCCGGCCACATGGCCGGATTTCAGAAGGTCGGCCAAGGCCTCTTCGTCCACCAGACCGCCGCGGGCGCAGTTGATGATACGCACGCCTTTCTTGGTTTTTCCAAGGTTGTCGCGCGACAGGATGTTGCGCGTCTGATCGGTCAGCGGCACGTGCAGCGTGATGAAATCGGCGCGTGCCAGCAGTTCGTCCAGTTCAACCTTTTCCACGCCCATCTTGTCGGCTTTTTCTTGGCCCAAAAACGGGTCATAGGCCACGACTTTCATTTTCAGGCCACGGGCGCGGTCACAGACGATGCCACCGATATTGCCTGCGCCGATGACGCCAAGGGTCTTGCCGGTCAGCTCGGTGCCCATGAACTTGGACTTTTCCCATTTGCCCGCATGGGTCGACGCCGATGCCTCGGGGATCTGACGGGCCACGGCGAACATCATGGCGATCGCGTGCTCGGCGGTGGTGATCATGTTGCCGAACGGGGTGTTCATCACGATCACGCCCTTTTTCGACGCGGCCTCTTTATCGACATTGTCGGTGCCGATCCCGGCGCGGCCCACGACCTTGAGGTTGGTTGCGGCCTCCAGAATGGTCGGGGTGACCTTGGTGGCCGAGCGGATGGCGAGGCCGTCATACTGCCCGATCACCTCGGCCAGCTTTTCCTTGTCTTTGCCCAGTTCGGGCATGAAATCCACGTCGATACCACGATCGCGGAAAATCTGAACGGCGGTTTCCGAGAGCTTGTCGGATACGAGTACTTTGGGAGCCATGTTTCTGGTCCTTATGAGAATTTCGGGGAGGTGCGGTGCGCGGAGACCGCGCACCCTACGGTTCTGTCCGGTAGGGTGTGCCCTTTGGGCGCACCGTTCAGGCGGCTGCGGCCTGCGCTTCGATTTCCGTATCGAACGCCCATTTGATCCACGGCATCAGGGCTGCGACATCGGTCGCTTCGACCGTGCCGCCACACCAGATGCGCAGCCCGGCAGGGGCATCGCGATAGGCGCCGATATCATAGGCCACGCCCTCGGCATCCAGCCTTTTGACCACAGCCTTGGCAAAAGCGGCGCCATCGGTGATCCGGTCATCGGTGAACTTCAAGCAGACGCTTGTATTCGAGCGGATCGCCGGGTCTTCAACAAGGAAGGTGAGCCAGTCGTTGTCGGCCACGAAGCTTTGCACCGCAGCCAGATTGGCGTTGGCACGATCGCGCAGCCCGTCGAGGCCGCCGACCTCGCGCGCCCAGTCCAGCGCCAGCAGGTAATCTTCGACCGCCAGCATCGACGGGGTATTGATCGTCGCGCCCTCAAAGATGCCATCAATCAGTTTGCCGCCCTTGGTCAAGCGGAAGATCTTGGGCAGCGGCCAAGGTGGTGTGTAGCTTTCCAGACGCTTAACTGCGCGGGGGCTTAGGATGATCATGCCATGTGCGGCTTCGCCACCCAGAACCTTCTGCCAGCTGAAGGTGGTTACATCCAGCTTGTCCCACGGCAGGCGTTGGGCAAAGGCTGCGCTGGTGGCGTCGCAAATGGTCAGGCCCGCGCGGTCGGCTTTGATCCAGTCGCCGTTGGGCACGCGTGCGCCGCTGGTGGTGCCGTTCCAAGTGAAAACCACGTCGTTGTCGGTATCGACGCTGGCCAGATCGACAATTTCGCCATAGGGGGCTTCTTTGACCTCGGCATCAAGTTTTAGCTGTTTGACCGCATCGGTGACCCAGCCCGCGCCAAAGCTTTCCCATGCCAGCATTTCGACCTTGCGTTCGCCCAAGAGGTTCCACATCGCCATTTCAACCGCGCCAGTGTCCGAGGCGGGAACGATGCCGATCTTGTAATCCGAGGGAATGCCCAGAATCTCGCGGGTGCCTTCGATGGCGGCCTTTAGCTTGGCCTTGCCGACGGCGGCACGGTGGCTGCGGCCCAAAGGCGCGTCACCTAGTTTTTCCAGCGAAAAGACGGGGGGTTTGGCACAGGGGCCAGACGAAAAACGCGGATTAGCCGGCCGCGTTGCCGGTTGTTGCATAGCCATTTTTGCTATCCTTCCAGATAAGCGCCCCTCGTTGGGGAGGGGTGTCCCACGGATGGAGTTACTGCCACGCCGGGACTTTCGCAAGCGCATAAATGTCGCTATAGCGCCGCTTGAATGAATAAATGCGACCCAACTGTCTACGATCGGAAACTCCCCTTATGTTCATGGCTACCTTGATCGCGCGCCCTGGCGCATTGGACCCGGCGCTTGTTGACTCTCTGCGCAACGCTTGGGGTGGAGGTGAGGCGCTATGGCTATCCCCAGACGAGGCGGCCGAATTCCCGCTTCAGGCGATTCCCTCAAATCGTTGGGATGTTTGGGCCGATCTGCAACAGAAACAGGTTGATCTGGTGATCCAGCCTGCCGATGGGCGGCGCAAGAAAATGCTGCTGGCGGATATGGACAGCACCATGATCGAACAGGAATGCATTGATGAGTTGGCCGACGTGGCGGGCGTGGGGGATCACGTCAAAGATATCACGGCGCGGGCCATGAATGGCGAGTTGGATTTCGAAGGGGCGCTGACCGAGCGGGTTGCGCTGCTGAAAGGCTTGGATGCATCGGTGATCGACACCGTGCTGGCCTCACGGATCACTTATATGCCCGGCGGTAGGACATTGCTGTCCACGATGAAGGCCAGTGGCGCGCATTGCGTTCTGGTCTCGGGCGGGTTTACCGCATTTACGGCGCAAGTGGCTGCGGATTTGGGGTTTGACGAGAACCGCGCCAACACCTTGTTGATCGAGGATGGTAAGCTGACCGGCGATGTTGCGCGCCCGATCCTTGGCCGCGCGGCAAAAGTTCAGGCGCTAGACGAGATCACTGCGCGTCTTGGCATCGCCGAAGCGGATGTGATTGCCGTGGGGGACGGGGCCAATGATCTGGGTATGTTGGGGCGCGCCGGATTTGGTGTGGCGCTGCATGCCAAGCCATCCGTGGCCGAGCAGTGCGATATCCGCATCAATCATGGTGATCTGACGGCGCTGCTGTTTCTACAGGGTTACTCTGGCGACAGTTTCGTCTTCAATTGATTGACATGGTTGCCTAAAACCGAAATTTCCGGCAATTTCAATATAGCATCACTTTGCAGCAAATCCTGGGGGGATAAGTTGCAAGGAGTATCGGCTTGGCCGAAGTGGAAATATTCGTGACCGGGGATGAGGTGGGTACCTTTTCCAGTGTTTCGACAACAGGCAATAACAACGGTATGAAAGTGACCCTTGACGGGGTGCAGGCCCTTGGCAGTGCGACCGACGTATTTCGTGTCGTGATCCGTCAGGTCAACCCCGGTGATAACCTGTTTTCCAACGGGCAATTCGTGGACATTTACGCATGGCCTGAAAGTGACCCGCCCGCACCGCCGATTTATTCCAGTCTGAACCCGCAGGACGATCAATTTCAGGGGCGGGCGTCATCGGGTGATCATCAGATCATCACCAGCCCAACGAATATTGTTTTTGATGTGAATGGTCTGACGTCGGGCACAATGCGGTATGGACCCGGCCGCGAACCGGCCCGCGAAGAACAGTTGTCATTTGATACCTTTTCCCCTGATCCGCCGGTGTTCCCTTGCTTTGCCGCAGGCACCCTGATCGAGACGGATAGCGGCCCGTTGCCGATCGATGTGATCCAGCCCGGTGATCTAGTCCGCACTGTGGATAACGGGCTACAGCCTGTGCGGTGGGTTGGTCGCCGGACTGTTCCGGGGCGTGGCCCGATGGCCCCGGTCCGGATTGCGGCGGGTGCCTTGGGAAACTGGCGTGAACTGGTTGTCTCGCCGCAGCACCGCATGTTGCTGGAAGATTGGCGCGCCGAGATGTATTTTGGCCAGCCCCAAGTGTTGGTCGCGGCTGCGCATCTGATCAACGGTGATACAATCCGACAGGTGTCGCAGCGCCGTGTGACCTATGTACATCTGGCGTTTGACCGACACGAAGTGATTTTTGCGGAAGGCATCCCAAGCGAAAGCCTTTATCTTGGAGAGATGGCAACAGCCACGCTAAGCCCCGCAGAGCGCGCCGAGATCGCTGCCCTGTTTCCAGAACTCGCCGATGAGATCGGGGCCGACACGAATGCCGCAAGAAATGCTGCGCGCCGTTGTCTAAAACGTTGGGAAACCGCTTTGGTTGCTTGAAAAGCTGGGGTGCTAGAAAAACTGGCGCTTGGGCGTCCGTTTCGTCCATTAAGTGCGCCTGCGCTTGCACGCCGTGCAAAGCTGCCCCATATCAAGCCGCATGAGCGGACAGGTAGACATGAATTTATCGACAATGCGTGCCAAGGTGGCCTTGGCGGTTGACCATCGCGGGGTGCAAAATTTCATCCTTGGCGTCATTTTGTTCAATGCGATCATTTTGGGCTTGGAAACGTCCGATGTGGTGATGGACGCAGCCGGGCCGTTGATCCTTGCGCTTGATGTTATTTGCCTCAGCATCTTTGTTGTCGAGATTCTTGCCAAGCTCTATGCCCGTGGCTTGGTTGGCTTCTTTCGCAGCGGCTGGAATATTTTCGACTTTGTGATCGTGGGTATTTCACTGGTGCCCACGGCGCAGGGGCTCAGCGTCCTGCGCGCTCTTCGCATCCTTCGTTTGCTGCGTGTGCTGTCGGTCACGCCCTCCTTGCGCCGAGTGGTCGAAGGGTTGATGAGCGCGCTGCCCGGCATGGGCTCGGTGTTTTTGCTGATGGGGATCATCTTTTACATCGGGTCGGTCATGGCGACGAAACTTTTCGGTGCATCCTTTCCCGAGTGGTTCGGCTCGCTTGGTTTGTCGGCCTATTCCCTGTTCCAGATCATGACGCTGGAATCTTGGTCAATGGGGATCGTACGCCCGGTGATGGAAATCTATCCCTTTGCATGGGCGTTTTTCGTGCCGTTCATTCTGGTCACGACATTTGCGGTGGTGAACCTTGTGGTTGGTTTGATCGTCAATTCGATGCAGGACGCCCACCATCAGGAAGATGCGGCGAAAACAGATACCTATCGCGATGATGTGTTGTCGCGGCTTGACCGGATCGAGGCGGCGCTTGGGGCGGTTGCCGACAGCGCCAAAAAAGATCGCGATTGACCCGACCGGGCTTTATCGCGACCGCGTCAATTCCAGAAAGACATCCTGCAAATCCGCCTGTTCGGTTTTGACGTCACGGATGCGAATGCCCGCATTGCGGACCGCTTCCAATACCGCTTCGGCGGGCGTTTCATCGGAATGATATGTCAAGGCCAGCGACCCATCCGCGCGCGGCTCAACCTCGATACCCGGCGCGTCGGGCAGGATCGTCGCGTCTTGGTCGGGGTGGATGATCATTGTTTTGCTGTCCAACCGGTCCAGCAGGTTGGACGTGCTGTCGCGGGCCACGACCTCGCCCGCGTTGATGATGGCGATTTCGTCGCACATCTCTTCGGCCTCTTCCAGATAATGCGTGGTCAGGATCACCGTCATGCCTTGTTGGTTCAGCTGGCGGACATTTTCCCACAACATTTGACGCAGTTCGATATCGACCCCCGCCGTGGGTTCGTCCAGCACCAGAATATGCGGGTGATGCACCAGCGCCTTGGCCAGCAGAAGCCGCCGCCGCATCCCGCCCGACAGCGTGCGCGCGTATGCTTCGGCTTTGTCCTCAAGCCCGACCAGGCGCAGTATTTCATCGCTGCGGCGCTGTGATTTGGGGACGCCATACAGCCCAGCCTGCACCTCAAGCGCGGCGCGTGGCGCAAAGAACGGGTCAAGGTTCAACTCTTGTGGCATTACCCCGATCGAGGCGCGGCTTTGGCGTGGGTTCACATCCTGATCAAAGCCCCAGATCGTGACCTGACCCGCGGTTTTCACCACCAACCCGGCCAGAATATTGATCAGGGTCGATTTGCCCGCGCCATTGGGGCCAAGCAGGCCAAACACCGACCCCGCCGGAATATCCAGGTCAACCCCGTTTAGCGCCTGTTTCGGCGCGGTCCCACGGCTGCCGGCATAGGTTTTCTTCAAACCTCGGATTTCGATGGCGTTCTGGCTCATTGGTCCCCTTGCCCCTGCCTTGCGGATCGCTCATATTCGGACCTAAGTGAATTGCAGGGAAAAGGAAACGCCCGATGGTGACGAAAGCCCCCGAAACCCGGATCGTTGACAGCTATCGCATCGCCTGCGACGGCGGCGAAGGGGCGCTTGGCCATCCGCGTGTCTGGCTGGCGATCCCCCCCGAAACGGGATATGTCGAATGCCCCTATTGCGACTGCAAATACATTCACCGCGATTTCGAAGGCAAAGTGCCCGCCGCCTAATCTCTTAACGGTGCGCGTCTTTTTGTGGCCAGCGTTGGATGCCTCCGGCGGGGCCGTAAAACACCGAACGATCAAAACCAATGGCGCTAAACGCCGTTCGGATCGAAATGGTCCGATCGCTGCTCGTCCTGCGACCCAGCTTGCCCACCCAATCAAGTCGCAGATTTTTTGGCGGATGACGTTCCACCGCTTTCGGCTAAATTATGACCGCCTGATGCGCACCCAAAAAATTGATCTTGTCATGTGCTTCCATTCTGTCCCTGCCGCGAAGTCTTAGTGGAAACCTCCAGCCTCAAGCGATCCGGATCTCAAGGATAAGATCAAAAGTCTACGCGAAAGTAACACCAACTATATTTCGATCACCTGTTTAATATCTAAAGAACACCTGCGGATCGTAAAAACTATAAAAACGAACAAAATATACCATTTCAAACCGTTTGCCCGACTGGTTCGTGAGACGCGCAGGAGTAAGGTGTTGGTAAGAAAAACCAGTGCCTTACAGGCAGTAGGGATACATCGAAGATCCCCAAAGTCAAAAGCGAGTTTCGGTTTAAAAATGGTGAGCTTCTTGTTCCATCAATTGCGAAAACGCCTTGGCGCCATGACCCCAAGGTTAGTTGCAGAAAATGCCGACAGGGCACCTGCGAGCCATGGTGGTCTGTCAGATAAATTGTTTACGGAATATGACCGCCGCGTAGCCGAAATAAAATCTACGTCTATTGACAGCACGGCGAATGATATCAAGCAACGCGGCGTCTTTGAGAACGCTACTGCGATCGTTTTTGCGGCGGCGTCTCACAATACCATGAACCTGCAAATATGGCTTGAGACTATTTTCGATCTTGATGTCATCATGGTTTACGAGCCGTCGCAGTTCTATGAATGGCTTTTCCGTTCCGCTGAGCAGGCCGATTTGGTTTTTGTGGAACGTGATGCTTTCGACGGTGAGGCCCCTGCCTTTGGGACGTTTATCCGCGCTGCATCTGAGGCTTACCCGCACTCTCCAATACTAGTCTTGTCGCAAGATTTTGAGACTGCCCCCTGCAAAGTGACACACGGCGATCAGATGTTTGATATTTCTCTAAAGTCGCCGCTCTCACAAACCTCGATATGGCTTGCGATGAAAGCTGCGGGAGACATTGCACTTAATGGCAAGCAACTGAAGCCGAATCCTGTCTTGTTAAGTGAACAAGTCGCGTAACATTCTCAATATGAGAATTTACCGAGTTGCCCGATCTGGTCAAACCCCCACCCCAAATATTCCGGATCGGGTAGACAGCAGCCAGGCGAAACTGGACCCCTATCTTGTTTCGCCTGGTACTGCGTTTAGTCCAATCAATGAATATGTAACACCGACAGCACCCTTGGACCTGTCGCGGTTTGGCGCTGCTCCTTTGATGGCATAATGTGCAGCAAGGGAAATGAACTATGGGTTCAGAAACAACGGATGAATTCCGTGAAGCCGGGGTGCGAATTGCGCTGATCAGCGGGCTGACATGGCGTCAGGTTGCCGATGGTCTTGGTGTTGGGCTTTTGACCCTGAACAAATGGGTGGACGCCTACCGCGACATGGATGCGGTGTCGTCCGAGGATCGCGACTTCCGTGCGATCGGGCAGAACGAAAACCGAAGGTGCGCGCAGCGAAATGAGCAGGCGACATAGGCTACATCTGGACAAGCGTGGGGGCTAGATCTGGCGCTCACCATTGTCCTTAGATCAATGGCGGACAACGGCTCGCTCCTCGACCTGCATTTCCGGCGTGCCATTGGGTTGGCCGTCAGCAACCGTATGAAGCGCGATCTGGCAATCCGGACCTTGAAGATGGCCATCGCCTTCCGAGCGCCTCCCAAGGGCTGCATCTTCCACAGCGATCGCGGCAGCCAATACTGTTCGCATGACTATCAGAAGATCCTGCGCCAGCATGGCTTCCAGGTCTCAATGAGCGGCAAAGGTAATTGTTATGACAATGCGGCCGTCGAGACGTTCTTCAAAACCATCAAGGCCGAGCTGATCTGGCAGCGATCATGGGAAACACGGCGGCAAGCTAAGATGGCGATCTTCGAATACATCAACGGCTTCTACAATCCACGCCGACGGCACTCAGCACTGGGTTGGAAAAGCCCGGTCGCCTTCGAACGGAAGGTGGCTTAAACGAGCACCTGGGGCGGCACAAAAACGCGACAGGTCCAGATGGTCAGTGGCGTAACAAGGGTTGCAACCCACATAGGCTATGTATACGCATTTCGAACTTTTCTGTCATTTTCTGAATGACTATTACACAATCTTGTCGTCGGGCGGAGCTTTTTGGGAGAACACGGTGACAAAGTCAGGATTGCCGATAAAAACTAAGCTGACCGACATCATAGAAAGACACGACTGGTTTGACGTCGAAGACTTCTTATCAGAGACTGATCTTCTGACAAGTTTGTGGGCGGATGAAATCGCGAAGGCTGCTACCGAGCATATTGCAGACAATCGTTGGGAAGCTTTCGCTCTTTCTGGTATCCGGCAATATGCAAATGCCAACTCCTTGGCAGAGGTCAAGATTGCAAACCTCGCAAAACAAGCAGGCTATTCCAAATCCACGTTTTTTCGCATTTTTGACAATCTTACGAAATATCAGCTTCGTCTTTACCAACTGGTCTCTCAGCTTTCAGTCGAGGTCTATGAGCAGCGGCTTTTCGCAAAACCCCGATCGCCGCTGGACTTTGCCAATTTCACTATCAATCTATTTTACAGCGCGGATTGCACCATCCCAAATGAATGGGTGGCCATGCTTTGGGAAAAATACGGGCATCTCGGGCATGACAACTTCCATCCACAATTGTCGGATATTTCCAGAACAATCACAGAGTATACTCAGAAACATAGGTCTCTGGGCTATGCGAACCTTTCAGCATCAGACGTTCACGCAGTTGTTTGCTTATATGAAAGAGAAATTCTCGAAAGTCGTCTTGCGCCGCAGCCTTCGTTCCCGTCTCCGGGGCAATCATTGCGGTGGAAGCGGATGTTGTTTGGATTGGTTGCAGATCCAAAGATTCTGCGGCGAGCTTCATCGAGCGGGCTACAACATTCATTTCTCGATTTTTACGACTCATGAGCGCGCTGAAAGTATTTGAGGATGGTGTCCGGATGCCTCAGCTTTGTAAGCCGTGTCCTAGATTGTCGGCGGCAACGGCAACCGGATCTGTGTTAAACCTCTGATTTTGGAATTGTTTTGTTGGAACCGGCGGCCCAAGCCTGAATTACGGCCGAGCCTATATCGCGGTGAAGGCCCCCAGGGTTGTTGTCAGTTGAGGTCTTGCATGGTCAGCGCCTTCCGGCAATCGCGGGAGGCTTTGTCGATCTTCTGGAACAGGCTGTGCAAACCGGCGATGTTGCCCCGCGTAGCAGCGCGTTCGGCCTCAAGCAGATGACCGGACAATGTGCTCAGGCCAACCATTGCGGTAGAACCGGCTGCTTTATGCAATTGCTCGATCAACCCTACGGGTATCTCGCCCAGCTTTTCGGTTTGGACAATGTCCTGCGGGATATCATCTAATGCGGCATTGATAAGCTTGCGCGCCTTGTTCGGGCCGAACATTGGCTCCAGCGCATTCAATACATTGACATAATGCGAAGCAGGCAAGTTGGGCAGATGCGGCTCGGGGGGTGCGCTGGTGCCTGCGACCACCGCCAGAAGATTGGCGATATCGGCGCGCTTGGTGGGTTTGATCAGAACCGCATCCACGCCCGCATCGTGGAGTTCCAAGGCGCGCTTTGGGTCAGAAACTGCTGTCACCGCCGCCATGAAGGCTTTACGCGAAAGGCCTTCTTGCCTGATCCTGCGGGTGGCTTCGTCGCCGCGCATTACTGGCATGCTGACATCCATCAGGATCGCGTCGAACGCGGTCTTGGCTGCGGCGTCTATGGCTTCCTGACCGTTGCGAGCCATTGCAGGCCGATGCCCAAGACGACGAATGATTTCGCACATCAGCCCCAAGTTCACGTCGGAATCGTCGACCACCAAAACGTCCAATTGTCGTGCCGGCGCGGGGTCATCATGTCTGATCGGGGTGTTGGGAATTCGGGCTTGATCTGGGGGCTGGTCCTCCGGGGCGGGGCACAGGGGGATCTGGAAGGAAAAAGTGCTGCCCTCTCCCGGCATACTTTTCAATGTAAGGCTGCCACCCATCTGCTGGACGGCGATCCGAACGATTGGCAAGCCCAGCCCGGTGCCCTGTGGCCCGAATAGCTCTCCTGGGCGGCCCGTTTCAAATTCGCGTAAGACTCTCTCGTGATCTTCGGGTGCGATACCCGGTCCATTGTCGATCACATAGACCGCCAAGGTCCGATCAACGGTGTCTGTATCTGCAAAGATAAGCTTCAGATCAACCCGGCCATCGCGGGTGAATTTCAGCGCATTACCGACAAGATTGTATAGCGCACGGGAAAATGCGCCGGGCGACCCGATATAACTTTCCTCTTGATCAGCATTGATGATCTGCAAATCTAAAAGATTGCCATTCTCTCGGGCGAGCGGTGACAATTCACTGGCGATTTCGCGTGCGATCACGGTTGGTTCGAAGGTTTCGTCCCGTTCCTCGAGTTCTCCTAGCCGGGTGATGTCCAGAACGTTGTTGATTTGCTCCAGTGCCCGGTCGCTGCAATCCAGCGCGGTGCGTAGCAATTCCCGATCTTCTGGGGGTAAGCGGTCAGCATCTATCAATTCCAGCGAGGCGGTTACGCCATGCAGCGGGGTGCGCATCTCGTGGCTCATGGTAGCTAGGAACATCGTCTTTGCTTCGGCATGGCGTTCTGCTTCGTCGCGGGCTTCGCGCAGCTTGTTTTCGGCCGCCACCACATCCGAGATATCGCGGATAAACCCGATCAGGATCGGGTTGCCATCAAGATCTGTGTCCGTGGCGATTGACAGTTCAGCCTGAAAACCCGACTCGTCCGCGCGCCGTGCATCCATCCGCACAGGCCCGGCGCCGACAATCTTCTTTTGTCCGGTGTGCCTAAAGCGTCGCATACCGGCATCGTGCTTTTCGCGCAGATGATCGGGCACCATCAGATCGGCGATGTTCTTGTCCAGCATGTCATCAACGGGAATTCGGAAAATGTCGCTTGCAGCTGCATTGGACAAAAGAATTCGTCCGTCGAGATCGGTGACAATCACCGCGTTCAATGTCGCCTGTATCACCTTCGAAATCGTGCCCGACGCGCGATGCATCCAGGCCATCTGCTTTTCAAGCTCGCGCCACAGCCGTAACGCCAGTAGTGAGGCGCTGATCATCAGCGCAAGAAGAAACAAACTCTGTAGCCAGAACCGTTGAAGATGCGACTTTTCAAGCGTGCGCGCGGTCTTGGTCTGCCCTACCTGATATTGCAGCGCCAGTGTCGTTACATCCCGGATCAGACCCGCGTGCTGTCGCAGGTCTTGGTAAAAAGCAAGCGCTTGTTCACTATCCGGTGTTTTGATGGCGTCGATTGTCTCGGTCAGGCTGCTTCGTGCCTCGCGTAGTTGCTGGAGTTTTGCCGCCAACTCTGCGGGAAGATCGTAGCGTGTCATCGCCGCCAGCACTGTGTCAACGCGGCTGTAGAAGATGTCGAATTTTAACCTAACGTCTTCAAATGCCGCTGTGCTTGCGATTTCCCGCAGATCTCGGCCCATTCTGCTAATGACGTAGCCATTTGTTGATAGCAGGATCGCATTGTAATCGACGTCGAGCTGCGAGACCAGCCAGCCCATGTTATCGGACTCGGCGCCTCTGACTGCATCGATCCGTTCACGCAGGGACTGCGCGCTGATTACCAAAGCAATGCATGTCATAACCAAAAACACCAGCAGCACGATGGCGAATGAGCGTTTAGGGCCGCGATATGGGGTGGTCAGGCCCTTTTGCATAAGGGCTGCCTCACTCCTTCAGGATTTCAATTTCGGTTAATTGCCAGATGCTATAGGCATAAATCAGTTCTGACTGGAAGGCCGGCTTGGAATCATAGGGGAAGACCACCCAAAGCGGGCCTTTGTCGCGGATCCCGAAAGGCTTGCCGTTGATCCTGTTGGCAATGATCGGGTATTGGTCTTCGATCACGTTCTTGGGTAGCGACACCTTGTAATCGTTCGCCGCTACCAGCCGCAGTTCGCCCGGACCGGCACCCGCCGCTTCAAGAACCGACCCGAGCGATGGACCGCTAAATGTTTTGATGCCTTCGGACCATATTGTTCCGGTCTCGAATGTTATTGTCGGCAAGGCCGCGAGATCCGCATCGGAAAACGAAATCGGCGCATCGCTATCGACGTCACCCGAAACTTTTAGAACCGTTTCTTCCGCCAGTGCATTTTTTGCTGCGCCAAATGCCAGAAGTGCGGCAAGGATGACACCGAGGGAAATATGTTTCGCAACCATGATGACTTCCTTTTTATTCTGATTTATTCGGCCCTGAAATTTCTTGAAGCGGTATAGCAGGCCATCAAAAGATGACGCAATAATATCATTAGATACTTAAATGTGTCTTTCGTGTTTTCGGGAATTTCGCTCTTGCGAAAAGACACTACAAACTAGTTATTCTCTCGCTTGGGTTTCTGCCCGGGGTCTTTGCAGAAATGCCGCCTCTGGCGGGCCCTGTAAAGTGGTTTTGTCAAGAGTATTAGGGGTGTTGGAAATCTATATACCAAGGGAATATAGCGTGGAGACTTCCATAACGTCAGACCTGTCGAATTCGGAAACAACCCGAATACTTCTTGCCGACGATCACACCCTAATAGCGCAGGCCGTCGCCAGCGTGCTTATGGAAAGTGGCTGCTTTTCAGTCGATACAGTCGAAAATCTGCCCGATGCGATTGCCGCCTTGACGGACGGCCCTCGTTATGACCTGCTGATGCTTGATTTACGGATGCCTGGCGTCAAGGGACTCGACAGCCTGAAGCGGGTGATCGAGTTAGGCAGCGGAGCGCGGATCACCCTGTTCACAGCCAATGCCGATCGCCACATCGTCAAGCGCGCGATTGCATTGGGTGTACATGGTGTCATCCAGAAAACGATGCCGCTCAATTCCCTAGAAAGCGTGCTGCACCTTATCCTGTCAGGGCAGACCTTCCTTCCCTCTTCAGTGATTGAAGAACCAGCTACCAATCCTGATGGCGACGGTCTTACCGAGATCGAGCTGATTACCCTCAAATTCGCCGCCGAAGGGATGACCAATAAAAGCATCGCCAGTCAGGTCGGTCTGAACGAAACAACTGTCAAGATGCATATGCGCGCCATATGCCGCAAGCTCGAGGCCACAAACCGGGTGCAAGCTGTTGTGATTGCTCGAAACAACGCCTTGATCGACTTCTGATCGTAGTTTCCGGGTGCGCGCACCACTGTGCGGATCGGCCTTGCAAATTTCATCATATCCGAAGCCGTCTTACCGGCTTTGTGCGTGAAACTTCTATAGATTCAGGCGTCCGGCCCTTTGATGGAATGGTCCAGCAAGCCCAGCAACCTATCCACCTGTTCGGAATCGAACGGTTTGCGCAGGACGGCGTTCATGCCAGCCTCCAGGCACATCTTCTGCTCTTTGTGGCTGGTATGCGCGGTCAGCGCCACCACCGGCAACAGGCTGCCTGCGTCATCGCTGCGGATACGGCGTGTCGTTTCCAGACCATCCATGCCTGGCATACTCAAGTCCATCAGAACAACATCGAAGGTTTCCTTCTTGACCTGCTCCAGCGCTTCGGGCCCGCTTGCGGCCTCGATCACGCGGTAACTCCTGCGCTCCATCAGAACGCGAACAACCATTCGGTTGATCTCGTCATCGTCGACAACAAGGATATTGCGCCGATCGCTCACCGCCACAATCCGCCTGCCAATTGCGTCAATCGAGGCGTTATTCCAGTTCGACGGGGATCCATATCTCAAACCGCGTTCCTTCGTGAAGTTTGCTTGCGCAGGTGATGCGGCCTCCGAACTTATTCGCGATGGCCTGCGCAACAGACAATCCAATGCCCATTCCGCGATACGATCTTGTAAAGGAGGATTCAACCTGTTCAAAAGGCATGAAGATGCGCTCCAGCTGCGTGTTATCAATCCCAATCCCTGTATCGCTGATCGTCATCTTAAGCCATTTGCGGTCGTCTCGCTGCAAAATTTCTGAATTCAGCGTAATTGTGCCTACCTTGGTGAACTTGATCGCGTTCTCCATGATTTTTGAAATCAACTGCGACAGGCGTGCTGGGTCCGATACGATCTGTGTGCTGCCATCGCCAAGCCCGGTCCGCTGGAATTGCAGTCCAGCATTCCGGGCCAGACTGCCGTAAAGTGCCTCGATTTCACGGAGTTGTGCTTCGATGTCGAACGGCACCTGATTAAGCTGGATGGACTCGGTCGTGCCCTCGGCGAAATCCACCATGTGATCGATCAGTGCGTTCAATTCTTTTGCCGATGACCACGCCACATCCAGGTATTTGTCACGACCCGCATCGTCCTTTTGCTCGCGGCAGATTGTCAGCATGCCTACCAAACCGCTCAAAGGCGTGCGAAGTTCATGCCCGGCAATCACCAGAAAGTCGCTCTTGCGCTTGTTTTCTTCCGCTTCTATCCGCAGCGCCTCGCGTAGTTTCTTATCCGACTTGCGCACTTGGTTGATCATCGCCTTCAGCGACTCGTTGAGTTGACACATCTCGGTGGAAGAGCGTTCCTCTGGGGGAAGGGTGATGCTGTAATCGCCACCGCTGATTTTGCGGCTGATCTGAGTGAAATGGCGGACCGGCTGCGCCAGCCTGCGCGATGCCACCCATCCTGCCAGCCCCAAAAGGGCAGCCATTACCACCGCCAGAAGATAGGATTCTGACAGGCTACCATTCACCGTGTCCGACAATTCATAGATTGGCTGTGGGACCATGACAGGCCAGCCTGTCTCGGGCACAAAGGTGATCCCGGCGATCATGTCCATCTGCATAGGCGGCGAAAAGAACATCTCGACGCCGGTTTCACGGTTTAGCATCCGCTGCACTGCCGAGATACCCGAAGCATCCGCCATGTTTTCTTCGATCTTCGGTGACGGGTGCGCGATTGCGCGTCCATACTGGTCGAAGATCGCCGAATGCCCGAATTCGCCAAAGGCGATGGCCTGCTGAACCGCCTTGATGTAGTCGGTATTCATATAGCCGATCGCCAGCCGCTGATCCGGCAGTTCGTATCCCAGAATAAAGTATTTTCCGTCGCCGATCCGCCGCAGTCCGGAAATCTGAACTCCGCCCAGCATTGCACCGGTGCCAGAGCGCAGATCGTCCAGTACGACCTGTTCCGGTAGGGGCAAATCCTTGCCAAGGCGATTGGGCTGCGGTGAACCTTCCCCAAAAGCCGGTAACAAAACCATGCTTTCCACGTTAAGTGAATTCAGCATCGCCAGGTGAGCGTCTCGCACAGCTTGACTGTTGTCGTTGCTGACTTCAATGGCGCTATGGGCAAACACACGTGCAACGTCAGTGACATAGCGCGACAGCGACAAAGACACGTTTTGCGCGATCACAAGATGCTTTTCCTGCGTCCGCTCAATTTCGGTGTTCATGAAGGTGCGATAGTTCCAGAACTGGATAACCAGCGCAAAAACAAGGATAGAGGCCAGAACCATGACCGCAATCTGTTGCTGAAGGGGCCAGACCCATCCCTTGATATGAGCCAACTTCGCGCCGCTGCCGGACAGGTCTGCTGACCCTGTTGGCGGGCGCTTGTGTGTATTTGCGTGCACGCTCACGACATCTCCTTAAGTTTGCAATGCCCAGCATACGCTACAGGGGCTATCGGGCCAGTCCCAGAGGTCCGAGGCTGTATCCGACCAAAGTCTTATATTTGTCTTCGATCTTACGCCCCGTGTTGTCCCAACGACTGGGTTGCGCGGTGGAGAGTGCGCCTGCACCGCCACCGACCAAGGTCTGAATTTTGATCCGACAAAGCGTGGAGGGCGGCTCCTCGGCTTTGGGTCATAAACCTTGAGACAGGTTTCACTCAAAAGGAGCACAGGACATGTCCCGATCCTCTTCAAAACAGTCTGATAAGGATGCACGCGTTGCCCGCCTGACCGCGGGTTTGCGGCCGGTGTTCCTGTATATCTTCGGCTTGTCCGGGATTATCAATATTCTGGCCCTGACCGGCGCTTTCTATATGATGCAGATATACGACCGCGCCCTGATGAGCGGTAGCATCCCGACGCTCGCACTGATATCGGCGCTGGCCTTGGGGCTATACATGTTCCAGGGCGGCCTTGACGTGATCCGCTCGCAGATACTGCACCGTGTTGGCGCGCGCTTCGATGCCAAGGTCGCGCCGGATATACACCGCATGAGCATCGACATGCCGCGCTACGGGTTTTCCGTGGCAGAGGCGATGGAGCGCGGCCGCACCGTCGATACGCTACGCAACTTCTTTGGCGGCCCGGCGCTCGTGTCGCTGTTTGATCTTCCGTGGATGCCGGTCTTTCTGGCCTTCGTTTTCGTGCTGCATCCCTATCTCGGAGCGCTGGCCATCGGCGGTGCTGTGGTCTTGACGCTGATGACTGTCTTGACCGAGTTGTTGACCCGCAAGGCCAATGCCCAGGTCAGCCGCGCCGCCGTTCAGCGCAGCTCGGTGGCCGAGGCCAACGCACGCAACGCCGACGTTATCAAGGCGATGGGCTTCTCATCGCAGGCTTTGGCCCAGTTCCAGCAGGCCAATGACGCCCATCTTTCGCTGCAATCGGGCTCCAGTGATGTGACCCGCACAGTGGGTGCCTTATCCAAGGTGCTACGTATGATGTTGCAATCGGCGGTGCTGGGTCTTGGCGCCTATCTCACCATTTTGGGAGAAATGACCGCCGGTGCGATCATCGCCGCCTCGGTGGCCTCTGCGCGTGCACTTGCGCCGATCGACTCGACCATCGCCAACTGGAAGAACCTTATTGCCGCACGCAACGCGATGGCAACCATCCGTCAAACGATGGCCGCCCTTCCTGAGCAAGCGCGGCCTCTTCAACTGCCCGACCCCAAGCAGTCGTTCTCAGCAGAAGGGATCACCGTTGTTGCCCCCGGATCGGGCCGTGTGCTTTTGTCGGATGTGACCATTCAGCTTGAAGCCGGGCAGGCACTTGGCCTGATCGGCCCCAGTGGCGGCGGCAAGTCCTCGCTGGTGCGGGCCATGGCCGGCGTCTGGCCGGTGCTGCGTGGTCATGTCCGTTTGGATGGCGCCGATCTGGCGCAGTGGGGCGAAGATACAATTTCGCGCAGCTTCGGTTATCTGCCGCAGGACTACACTCTGTTCGACACCACGATTGCCCGCAACATTTCGCGCCTTGCCGATCCCGATTCCGAGAAAGTCATTGCGGCGGCACGTGCGGCAGGTGTTCATGAGATGATCCTTGCCATGCCTGATGGCTACGAGACCGAATTGGGCGCTAATGCCACCAGCCTGTCAGGTGGACAGCGTCAGCGCATCGCCCTTGCTCGGGCGCTCTATGGCGAGCCCTTTGTCGTCCTGCTGGACGAGCCGAATTCCAATCTCGACGCGGAAGGCGAACGCGCCGTAAGCCATGCAATCCAAAGTATCCGGGACCGTGGAGGCATTGTGATCGTCGTCGCCCACCGTCCCAGCGCGCTTGAGCATGTCGATCTGGTCGGTGTTGTGCAGGGTGGTGCGCTCAGCCGCATCGGCCCCAAATCCGAGATCATGCGCGTCAAACCGGCCCCGGTCCCGCCCGCCAAGCCCGTCCGTGAAGCCAGCACCGCAGTGCAAACCGCCCCTGCGCCAAAGGTCACGGGCACATGATCGAGGTACAATCATCCAAAAACGCCCAGACGCCCGGCAAAGAGCGTCTGGAAGCAATGGAGCATTTGCGCCAGACGGTGACAGCCATTCCCAAGCGCAAGATCGGAATGGCTATGATGGCCATGTTAGGTCTTGTCGCCTATGTCAAAACTCTGCTCGGCGGCTCTGAGGTTGCGGCGCAAACCGCGCCTGACACTGCCCTTGAGGCCGACAACAAAGCCGCGCCAATCTGCGAGATGGATAATTCGTCTGCGGATAACAGTGGTAGTATGTCCTTTGGCAACGCCGATCTGTTTCAGGCCGACGCAGGCGGCGACGCACGGGGCATGACCCAGACCTCGTCGCCCCCGGTGCTGTCCTCGGCCAGTTCGGGCCTGCAACCGCAACGCTTCGATCTGTCCACCCTTCAGCCGGCCCTGTTGAATGTTCAACCGACGACAGCGGCTGCGACCACCGGGCCGGATACGGATGCTGGCGGCGCGACCGACCCAATAACCCCACCGTCAGGCGGCGGTGCAGGTGGCGGTGATGTGACACCTCGACCGCCCATTAACCCTGATCCTGAGGATCAGGATGGCGATGGCGGCATGCCCACAGATCCAAAGCCGCCCGTCACCCCGCCCACAGAATGTGAAGCGGACGACTGTGACAGGACTGATGACGACGAAGACATACCAATTGATAGCTGTAACGCGCCTTGTAACGCCAATCCGTGCTTGCAAGACGGGGCCGAGGATGCTCCTTGCGAGGATGCCAATGCCTCCTGCGATCACCCCCCCAGCTGCGACGCAGACCAAGCCTGCGATTCCTTTGCGGGGACAGATGCCGATTGCTTTGAAGATCCGCGGCTGGCGATCCGCGACATCACCTTTGGACAATCGACTGCGGATCATCTGTTGGGCACCGTCGCCGACGATCTGATCTATGCAGGTGACGGGGCCGACACCGTTTTGGGCGGCGCGGGCGATGACCTGCTGATTGGTGCGGTGGGCGACGATAACCTGATTGGTGGCGATGGCAATGACCGCCTGGCTGGCGGGCAGGGGGCCGATACGCTGGATGGCGGTGCGGGCGATGACATTCTGACCGGGGGTGCTCACGATGACGTTTTTTGGGACGGCAGCGGTGCGGATCTTTTATTTGGCGATGATGGGAACGATACGTTCTACTTGGCCACAGAAGATGCGCCTGATCTGATAAGTGGTGGCGCCGGGATGGATACTCTTGTTCTGTCCGCCGGTAGCGACCCAGCCCATATAGACATTACCGCAGGCACCATCACGCGCGCCCATTCCCAGCAAGACACCTTTAAAAGCATCGAAATCTTCACGGCAAGCACCGGCAAAGAGGTGTTCGACCTTTCGGGCTTCACCACCGGAGCCGTTGCCGCGCCTCAAACCGTGTTCCAGCTCACCAATTTTGGCCATGACGACACGCTGGTTCTGGCTGATGATATTCACCTCGCGCTTTCCGATCTGCACCAGGTCACTGATAGGCGCGACATCCGCAAAGACAGTTCGGACTTTGAGGCCCGGATTTCGGCATTCGACCCCGAGACCGTGGCCGAAACACATGGTCGCCTAGGTTTTCGTGCGGACGACCAAGATGCCCTGATGATCCGCCGCATCGAACTTTACCAAGACCATGAAAACGGTGAACTCGAATTCAACCTTTGGATCAGCGGTCCCGACCACGTGTCTGATCCCTTCCAAGACTTCACATCCTGAACAGGAGCCGCGCTATGATGCACAACAATAAAAGCCCCAACACCTTGCAAGACGCAGTCTATTCCATCCGTGGGCGGGTGGTCGCCGGTCTTGTGATGGCGTCCCTTCTGGTCGCCGCGATCTTCGGCTGGGCGGCGAATGCCAATCTTGCCAGCGCGGTCGTCGTCAGTGGCGAAGTGTCGGTCAACCGCGATCTGCGGGTGGTCCAGCACCGCGACGGCGGCATTGTCAAAGAGATCCCCTCCAATGTTGGTGATTATGTAAACGAGGGCGACGTCCTGCTGCGGCTTGATGATACATCCGCCCGCACCGAACGCGCTATCCTGCATGGCAAAATCGCCGAACTTGCCATCCGCAAAAGCCGCCTCGAAGCGCAGCGGGACCTGATGACGGAATTCTCCATGCCTGCGGGCCTTGATGAATTGATCGTGGAGCCAGCGGCATTGCAAGCTATCTATGTCGGGGAACGGCGCATTTTCCAAGGCAACCTTTCGTCCTTCGCAAGCCGCAAGGAACAGATCGACCTCGGGATCGAACAAATCCGCACCGAGATCGACGGCCTCGAAGCTCGGCTTGACGCCAAGCAGGACGAAATTCTTCTTGTGCAGGCCGAAAGCGCCCGGATCGAAGACCTTTCCGACCGTCGCCTGACCGTGCGTAATGTCGCTTTCTCGATTGAGCGTGACAATGTGCGCCTGCGCGGCGAACGCGGAGAGATACTCTCAGCGCTCGGTCGTGCCCGCAGCCGGGTCAGCGAGCTTGAACTGGAAATTTTGTCGATGCAGGAAACGATGCGCACCGATGCACAGCGCGAACTGCGCGAGATCGAAACCCAGCTGTCGGAACTCAACGAAAAGCGTTTTGTCATCGAAGACAACCTGTCGCGCACCGAAATCAGGGCGCCGATCTCGGGCTTGATCAATGACCTGAACGTAAATTCCGTGGGCGGCGTCATCAGCCCCGCCGAGATCCTGGCGACCATCGTGCCAAAAGAGGCCGAACTGGTCTTCAAGGCCCGTGTCCCGGCAGCGCAGATCGAACAGGTTGAGGCCGGATATGCAGCACGAATGCGCTTTGTCGCCTTCGACCAGAACGAAACTCCCGAGATCAAGGGCACCGTGTCCTACGTGGCCGCGGCCGCGACAAGCGATCCCAAGACGCCCGGTGATTTCTATTCGATCAAGGTCGATGTGACGCCCGATCAACTGGCCCGCCTTGGCGGTAAGGAGCTGCGCCCAGGTATGCCGGTGGAAGTCTACATCACCACTGCCGAACGCACCGCCCTGTCCTATCTTGTGAAGCCCTTCAGCGATCAGTTCGCGCGGGCCTTCAAGGAAAGGTAACCCCATGCTGCGTACCTGTCTTGCTTCTCTTGCTATTCTTCAGGCGACCTCCGCGCTCGGCGAAACTAAAGACATGACTTGGAAAGCGCTTCAGGGTGATACCCTGAAGCTCAACGGCAAGATCATGAGTGTTCACGGTGTCTCCTGTCCGCCAACCTCCATGGCAGCCGGCCTGACGGCAAAGCGGTTTGCCAACACGTTCCTGCGGGGCGGAGTGGTGGTTTGTATGACGTCGCTTGAACGGAAAGGTCGCGAGTACGTGGACTGCGCCAAGCGCGGAAATAACGGGCTTTCGCTGAGTCAGATGCTTGTGTTCACAACTCTGTGTACCCCGCGCCGCAATCAGGATTGCATGTCGCCGCATATAGACGCCATGCCCACTTACGCCCCCCCGCCGCGCCGGGCCCAAGATATCTGAGGCATCAATAACATCAAAAAAATCCAACAGGGATACACCCAAAAACGAAGGGACAGAATTTCATGGGACGCGACAGACGCAAGGATCGCGATCGCGATGCCGAAAACAGACATCAGGGCGAATTCGAAATCAGGGTTACCCAAAATGGTGAAACGCTTAGTCTTAGCCTCAGGGGCGAGCCCCGCGACTACGAAATCGAGTATGACGATAAGGAGCTTGAGATCGAGGCGCGGCAAGGCGAAGCCGAATGGGAGTTTGAAGACGTGGAAAGGTTCGAAATCCTTTCCAAATCTACGGATGAGACCTTGTCAGACCCCGCTGGAACCTTCGCCCTCGCTGGTCCTCTGCGCGACCACGATTTCTTCCTTGAAGGTGGGGTTCTGACGGCCCGAAGCCGCATCGATGGCGAGGCCGAGGCCCTTGAAGATGTGACGTCGATCACGGCCGGTGGCGAAACCTTCCAGACGGCCCCTCTGATCGCAATGCTCGAAACTCCGGGTCCGGACTTTCTGGCCGAAGATGGGCCGCGCCTGATGACGGTTAATACGCCCACGCCTACCCCTAGCGTGCTTTGGGATCAGATTCTGCAATCTGTCATTGTCGAGATCGGCGGCGGTCCGACCAACGCCGCGCACGCCTTCGCGATGGTGCATACTGCGATCTATGACGCACAGGCCAGTTACGACGCCGTTGCGCAACGGGTTTCGATCGACATCGAAGGCGACAACCTTGATGTTGCGGAAATTGTCGATGCCTCCGGCGCCGAGATAGAGACCGCGATGCATGTCGCGGCCCATCGCGTCCTGTCGCACCTTTTTTCCGATCGCCGCGACATATTCGATGCCGTACTAACCGAACGTCTCGGTATCGACATTTCCGATGACAATCGCGCAAACCTTGTCGGCGTCGACGCCGCACAGGATGTGTTGATCCCGCGTCTGGCCGAAGCGGCAGTGCTGGCTGAACTTTCCGACGGGTTGTATTCACCGGTCAATCCCGACCCTGATACGCGCAAGGACATCGCCCGCTGGACGCCTGAAAAGCAGGGCGCCACGGCACCCGACCCCGAGGCTCTGCAAACCTTTCTCACGCCGGAACGTGGCCTTGCCACGGGCTTTGCACTGCCCAAAACACCCAATGGTGTGACCGACACCTCCCTGACTCGACCCGATGGGCCAAAACCTTTCTTCTCCGCTGAACAACAGGATGCCGTGCTGAATTTCGATGCCGGCACAGTCACCCTTGCGGCCCCGCTCAAGCTTGACGGGCAGGTTTGGCAGGCCGGTGATACCATCCCTGTGGAAAAGGCCCTTATCGGTCCGGTCATCAACCCGGCCTTCATTTCGCAAGCCGAAGCCATTGTTCAGACCAGCGCGACCCTGACCGAAGATCAGAAACTGATCGCCGAATTCTGGGAAGACGGCTCCGGCACCAGCTATCCGCCTGGCGCATGGATGACACTGGCGCAATATGTCTCGCAGCGCGATGACCATGACGCGGCCTCGGATGCCCTGCTGTTCATGACCATGGGCAACGCCATGAACGACGCCGCCATCGCGACATGGGATGCAAAGGTGCATTTCGATTACGCCCGTCCGGTCACCGTGATCCGTGATCTTGGCAAGCTTGGCTTGATCGGCGAACCCGGCGTCGACGAACTTACAGGAGAAACCGGACATGTGATTCAAGCCTTCGCCGGCATCGACCCCGAAACCGGCACCAGCATTGGAACCCGCAACATCCTGGCCGAAAACTTTATCACCTACCAGTTGCCCGGCGGTGAACAATCGCCCCCCTTCGCGGAATACACTTCGGGACACAGCACGTTCTCGGCTGCCGGGGCTGCGGTGCTGGCCGCTTTCACGGGATCTGATCGCTTTGATGCGCAGATCACCATCGCGTCGGGCACCAGCGCCTTTGATGCCGCACTGCCAACCCAGACATACCTCTTCGAATGGGACACGTTCTCGCAGGCTGCCAACGACGCGGGCTTCTCGCGGATTTATGGCGGCATCCACTTCAGCGATGGCAATCTTGATGGACTTAGTGCAGGCGCGATGGTTGGTGCAGATGCATATGACCTCGCCACTGACTTCCACAGCGGCACGGCACAACCGGAACAACAGCCCTTTTTTGACGAGTTTTTGTTCGGCTGAAACGCCGCATGCCCAAGATCGGACCAGGCGCAAGCCGCCTGGTCCGGTTGACTGTCCGACACCCACAGCATTTGCATCAGAGTCTCACGTTGCAAAGCCCCAGTGGCACGGGTTGCCCATCGTGGCAGACCTTCGGTCTTTGCACACAGGTCGTGAACATAGACCCGAACCGTCGGTGTGCCTCTTCGGCACAACCGGCCAGATCCAATGGTCCCGCCGCTGGTAGCTTTGCTCAGGCCTCAAGCGTGCTGAATGCAACCACGTAGTCGACCTGCAACTGCATTCAGTGTTGCCTTGCCCCATATCGCCCGTGTCAACCTTGGCATATGCGGCTTGAGCGTGGCCAAGGCCAGTATGGCTGCGAATCGTACACACCATACGCTTGGAATATCATCCCACGTTGCACCTGCCGCTATCTCGGACCGGGACCAAAGTCCAAATTCGTGACGGACCAGTGGCACCGGCAGCGTCTTACGATCACACGCCCAACTTGTCGCCATTACCGTCTGATGATGCTTTGGCCCATGATCTGAATCAAAAAAATGAATTTAATAAATTATTTAATTACAATTATTTAAGGTAAGGTGCTGCGCTCTCCGACCCGCCAGATGGGTTTTGTTGAAATCTTCGTGTGCCTCAGGCGGCGCGATTTTTGCCAGCTTGCCGTCACCCCGAAAGACTGCTGGGTGTCGAAAGATAGCTCGGATTCTATGACCCGGAATGGGACAACTGAACCATCGATTCCGTTGGGGAACGGAAACTAACCTGACATGGGACAGGGTGCGCAGACGCTGCCGCGGGCGCATCCAATTTTTGGGGACGTAAAATGTATAGAACGACGGTGATTTGTGATCACGCCTTTACGCGTGCCGGATTTGAACACTTGATAAGCTCCAGCCAATCCTTCGACCTGCAATGCGCCGCCGCCTTTACACCCGAGGTTCTTGATACCTGCATGCGTGAAAAGGTCGATGTGGTGATCGTGGACCTGGGCTCGTTGGACCAGCCGATGAAAACCCTCAGGGCATTCCGCAAATCCTGCTCGACGGTGCGCATATTGGCTTATTGTCCGGAAAAAAGTATCGACACCGCAGTCGAGGCTTTGGATGCTGGGGCCTCTGGCATCTTGACCTACAACAGCGAATTGTCCGATCTGTGCATGGCGGTGCGCCGTGTCATGAACGGCGACAACTACGTGCAACCCGACATGGCGATGGATATCTTCGCCAAACTGCGTCAGGCCGAAGCCAAGCGCAAAGAGGCTGAACGCCTGCGTCTGACCGCCCGCGAAAGCCAGGTGGTGCGTCATCTGATGCAGGGCATGACCAACGGTCAGATCTCGGCCGAGCTCAAAATCAGCGAAAAAACCGTGAAGCACTATGTCGGTTCCCTCAAAGATAAATTCGGCGCCGCCAACCGCCTCGAGGTGGTTTTGGAAGCACAGCGTCTTGGGGTCTGACCCCGGTTTGCGGGGTGCCCGCCCGGCGCCGTAACCCCTGAATGGTCTGGTCACGTTTCGCTAACGTCCAGCCATTCAGCGGTGCGTTCGTGATGGCGTCTCAGGCATTCACGGACGCGCCGCGCTCCTTTGCTCTATGAGCTACAATGCAATGCACGCCATCCCGGCCCTGTCGCTCTTGCGCGCAGGGCCGTATGCGTTAGCGGTTCAATGATGTGCCGCTCCTATGATCATTGCGCAGAACCCACATTGGACCTTGGTATGAGTTTCGCTTGGACTTTCTCATCTGTGTCCTGTGCCGCACCGCCTTTAGCGTGCCTGAAACTGAATGGTTCAAAAAGCATCTTGCAGGAAGGCCGGCATGACACAAACACAGTTTCCCTCCCGCGCGACATGCTCCGGCTGTCATGGCTGTCAGCGTGGCACCGATCCCTACCTTGATGCGGCACTCAACCGTCTGCACGAGGAGGGGCGGTATCGCACCTTTATCGACATTGAGCGTCATAACGGTCAGTTTCCTCACGCTACATGGCGCAAGTCCGATGGTTCTGAGCAGCCGATCACCGTTTGGTGCGGCAACGATTATCTGGGCATGGGCCAGCACCCGGTTGTTCTGGAGGCAATGCACGAAGCGTTGGACGCCACCGGCGCAGGCTCGGGTGGGACACGCAATATTTCCGGCACCACGGTGTATCACAAGCAGCTAGAGGCCGAACTGGCCGATCTGCATGGCAAAGAGGCCGCGCTGCTGTTCACCAGCGCATATATCGCCAATGACGCCACGCTCAGCACATTGCCCAAACTGTTCCCCGGTCTGATCATCTATTCGGATGAATTGAACCATGCCTCGATGATCGAAGGGGTGCGCCGCAACGGCGGGGCCAAGCGGATTTTCCGTCATAATGATGTCGCCCACCTGCGCGAGTTGCTGGCCGCTGACGATCCCGACACGCCCAAGCTGATCGCGTTCGAATCGGTCTATTCGATGGACGGCGATTTCGGCCCGATCGAAGAGATTTGCGATCTGGCCGACGAATTTGGCGCGCTGACCTATATCGACGAAGTGCACGCGGTTGGCATGTATGGCCCGCGTGGCGCCGGCATTTGCGAACGTGATCGGTTGATGCACCGCCTAGACATCATCAACGGAACATTGGCCAAGGCCTATGGCGTGATGGGCGGCTATATCGCGGCTTCGGCCAAGATGTGCGACGCCGTGCGCAGCTATGCGCCGGGCTTTATTTTCTCGACCTCGCTGGCGCCGATTTTGGCTGCCGGCGCCACCGCCTCGGTCGCGTTTCTGAAAACCTCCGAGGGGCAAAAGCTGCGTGATCAGCATCAGACGCAGGCCAAGATCCTCAAGACCCGGCTGAAGGGGATGGGGCTGCCGTTGATCGACCATGGCAGCCATATCGTGCCTGTAATCGTGGGCGACCCGGTGCATACCAAGCAATTGAGCGACATGATGCTGGATGGCTACGGAATCTATGTTCAGCCGATCAATTTCCCGACCGTGCCGCGCGGCACCGAGCGTTTGCGTTTCACACCGTCGCCTGTGCATGGTCCCAACGAAATGGACACATTGATCCGCGCAATGGATGAATTGTGGAGCCATTGCGCGCTGAATCGTGCCGAAATGGCTGGATAAC
>DATFJQ010000037.1:0-7188 GCA_035269125.1 Roseovarius sp. | reverse complement strand
GCGCACCCGTGACGGCGGTGCCGAAATCGTCGGCCTGCTGAAAACCGGCTCGGCCTTCTACGCGCCGGCCACTTCGGCGATTGAAATGGCTGAATCCTACTTGAAAGATCAAAAGCGCCTGCTGCCCTGCGCGGCCTATTGTGATGGTGAATACGGCCTGAATGGTTTTTACGTCGGCGTGCCGACCGTGATCGGTGCAGGCGGCATCGAACGTGTTGTCGACATCACGCTGAACAAAGACGAACAGGCGATGTTCGACAGCTCGGTTAAAGCCGTGAAAGGCTTGGTCGAGGCCTGCCAAGGCATCGACAACTCGCTGGCGTGATCCAGCAGATAAAAGATAACTTCAAAACGGCGTCACTTGCGTGGCGCCGTTTTTTTTGTGTGCCACGGCACATGGCGCACCCGGCATGATTCTTGAAAATATGCGAAATTAATTATAGTTTCCATTTGTGATCACAGCAACAAATCGTGTGATCACAAATGTCCGAATTTGGCGCGAATTACCCCCTAAGACATAAAAAGCGCTTCCCGGTTGTCGAGATAATATGACAGACAAGTTGCAATCGTAGCAAAACGGGACAGTTTCATGAATATCCATGAGTATCAGGCGAAGGCTCTGCTTCGCTCTTACGGCGCCCCGGTCTCGGATGGCCGTGTCGTGCTGCGCGCCGAAGAAGCCAAAACCGCCGCTGGCGAAATGGACGGCCCCCTGTGGGTGGTCAAGGCGCAAATCCACGCAGGCGGCCGCGGCAAGGGCAGCTTTAAAGAGGCCCGCGCCGGAGAAGCCGGTGGCGTGCGTCTGGCCAAATCGGTCGAAGAGGCCGCAGAAGAAGCCAAGCGGATGCTGGGCTCGACGCTGGTGACCAAACAAACCGGCCCCGCTGGTAAACAGGTCAACCGCATCTACATCGAAGACGGCTCGGACATCGAAAAAGAATTCTACCTTGCCCTGCTGGTCGACCGTCAGACATCGCGCGTGTCTTTCGTTGCCTCGACCGAAGGCGGCATGGATATCGAAGAAGTCGCCGAAAGCACCCCGGAAAAGATCCTCAGCTTTTCTGTTGATCCGGCCACTGGCTATCAGCCGTTCCATGGCCGCCGTATCGCATTCATGCTGGGCCTTGAAGGCGCGCAGGTCAAACAATGCGTCAAGCTGATGGGCATTCTTTACAAGCTATTCCTTGAAAAAGACATGGAAATGCTTGAGATCAACCCGCTGATCATCACCGACAAGGGCGATCTGAAATGCCTTGATGCCAAGATGGGCTTTGACGGCAACGCCGTCTACCGCCACGCCGATGTCGCCGAACTGCGCGACACCACCGAGGAAGACCCCAAAGAGCTGGAGGCGTCGAAATACGACCTCAACTATATCGCTCTGGACGGTGAAATCGGCTGCATGGTGAACGGCGCGGGACTTGCGATGGCGACCATGGACATCATCAAATTGTATGGCGCGGAACCGGCCAACTTCCTTGACGTGGGCGGTGGCGCCACCAAGGAAAAAGTGACCGAGGCGTTCAAGATCATCACCTCCGATCCGCAGGTCAAAGGCATTCTGGTCAACATCTTCGGCGGCATCATGCGCTGCGACGTGATCGCCGAAGGCGTTATTGCCGCTGTCAAAGAGGTGGGCCTGAAAGTGCCGCTGGTTGTGCGTCTGGAAGGGACCAACGTCGAAAAAGGCAAGGAAATCATCTCGAATTCCGGGCTCGACGTGATCGCCGCCGACGACCTGAAAGATGGCGCCGAAAAGATTGTAAAGGCCGTCAAAGGCTGACCGTAGGGTGCGCATTCACTGCGCACCTTCCCCGGAATTTCCAAAGGAGAACGCCAAGATGGCAGTCCTCATCGACGAAAACACCAAAGTGATCTGTCAGGGCCTCACCGGCTCGCAGGGCACATTCCACACTGAACAGGCCATTGCCTATGGCACCAAGATGGTCGGCGGGGTCACCCCCGGCAAAGGCGGTCAGACGCATCTTGACCTGCCCGTGTTCAACTCGGTCCACGAAGCCAAGCATGAAACCGAAGCCAACGCCTCGGTCATCTATGTGCCGCCGCCCTTTGCCGCCGACAGCATCCTCGAAGCGATCGACGCCGAGATGGAAGTGATTGTCTGCATCACCGAAGGCATCCCGGTTCTGGACATGATGCGCGTCAAGCGCGCGCTGGAAACTTCGAATTCCACCCTGATCGGGCCGAACTGCCCCGGTGTCATCACCCCGGATGCTTGCAAGATCGGCATCATGCCCGGCCACATTCACAAGCGCGGGTCTTGCGGTGTTGTCTCGCGCTCGGGCACGCTGACCTATGAGGCCGTCAAGCAGACCACGGATGTGGGCCTTGGCCAATCCACCTGCGTCGGCATCGGCGGCGACCCGATCAAAGGCACCGAGCATATCGACGTGCTGGAATGGTTCCTTGCTGATGACGAAACCGAGTCGATCATCATGATCGGTGAAATCGGTGGCTCGGCCGAAGAAGAAGCCGCCCAATTCCTTGCCGATGAGCGAAAGAAAGGCCGCTGGAAACCCACCGCTGGCTTTATCGCGGGCCGCACCGCGCCTCCGGGCCGCCGCATGGGCCATGCCGGTGCCATCGTGGCAGGCGGCAAGGGCGGCGCAGACGACAAGATCGAGGCGATGAAATCCGCCGGGATCACCGTTGCCGACAGCCCTGCCACCTTGGGCGAAGCCGTTCTTGCGGCGATCAGAGGCTAAAGTCTCAGGGGGTGTGCAGCACCTGCGCACCCCATCCACCCGAAGCCTCGCGATAGACAGCCGCCCTGCCCACGTCCCGGATGTCTTTCCCGATGCTTTTCACGGTCGGTCAGAAAGGACGCGCAATGACGGATCAAAGCCCTAACGATGTTTTCCACGCCTCTTCTTTTATGCAGGGGCACAATGCCGAGTATCTGGAACAGCTCTACGCGCGCTATGCCAATGATCCCAATGCAGTGGATGAGGCATGGCAGGCCTTTTTTGCACAGCTTGGCGACGGCGAGGTAGACGTCAAACGCGAGGCCGCAGGTCCGTCATGGGCGCGCGCCGATTGGCCGCCGGTGCCCGCGGATGACCTGACCAGTGCCCTGACGGGCGAATGGCCCGCCGAACTGGAAACCCAGAAAGCCGGCGACAAGATCAAGCAGAAGGCCGCTGAAAAGGGCGTTGAAGTCTCCGATGAGGCGGTGAAACGCGCCGTTCTGGATTCTGTGCGCGCGTTGATGCTGATCCGGGCCTATCGCATCCGTGGCCACCTGATTGCCGAGCTTGACCCGCTGGGCCTGCGCGATCACGGCCCCCGGCCTGAACTTGACCCAAAATCTTACGGTTTCACCGAAGCCGACATGGACCGCCCGATTTTCATCGACAATGTTCTGGGCCTTCAGGTCGCGTCGATCCGGGAAATCCTAGATATCGTCAAGCGCACCTATTGCGGCACCTTTGCCCTGCAATACATGCACATTTCCGATCCCGAACAGGCCGGTTGGTTGAAAGAGCGGATCGAAGGCTATGACAAAGAAATCACCTTTACCCGCGAAGGCCGCAAGGCCATTCTGAACAAACTGGTCGAGGCTGAAGGCTTTGAGAAATACCTGCACGTCAAATATATGGGCACCAAGCGCTTTGGCCTTGATGGCGGCGAAAGCCTGATCCCCGCGATGGAACAGATCATCAAGCGCGGCGGCAGCCTTGGCGTCAAGGAAGTCGTCATCGGCATGCCCCACCGTGGCCGCCTTTCTGTGCTGGCCAACGTGATGAACAAACCCTACCGTGCGATCTTTAACGAGTTTCAGGGTGGCAGCTTCAAACCCGAAGACGTGGACGGCTCGGGCGATGTGAAATACCACCTCGGCGCCTCATCCGACCGTGAATTCGACGGCAACAAGGTGCATCTGTCACTGACCGCGAACCCCTCGCACCTTGAAGCGGTGAACCCGGTTGTTCTGGGCAAGGTCCGCGCCAAGCAAGACCAGTTGAACGACAGCGAACGCACCAGTGTTCTTGCGGTATTGCTGCACGGCGACGCGGCCTTTGCAGGGCAAGGCGTCGTGGCCGAAGGCTTTGGCCTGTCGGGGCTCAAGGGGCACAAAACCGGCGGCACCATGCATATCGTGGTGAACAACCAGATCGGCTTTACCACCGCGCCGCATTTCTCGCGGTCTTCGCCTTATCCGACCGACATTGCGCTGATGGTCGAGGCACCAATTTTCCACGTCAACGGCGACGACCCCGAGGCAGTTGTTCACGCCGCCAAGGTGGCCACCGAATTCCGCCAGAAGTTCCAAAAAGATGTGGTGATCGACATCATCTGCTACCGTCGATTCGGCCATAACGAGGGCGACGAGCCCATGTTCACCAACCCGGTGATGTACAACAAGATCAAAAAGCAAAAGACCACGCTTAGCCTTTATACCGAACGTCTGGTCAAGGATGGCCTGATCCCCGAAGGCGAGATCGACGATATGAAGGCCGCCTTCCAGTCGTATCTGTCGGACGAGTTCGAGGCCGGCAAGGAATACCGCCCCAACAAGGCCGACTGGCTGGATGGAAAATGGTCGCACCTTGACCGCAAAGACGAGGATTATCAGCGCGGCGAAACCTCTATTCCGCCCAAAACCATGGAAGACCTGGGGCGCGCCCTGACCACCGCACCGGATGGATTTCCGTTGCACAAGACCGTCGGTCGCTTGCTGGAGGCCAAGAAAAAGATGTTCGAAACCGGCGAAGGTTTTGACTGGGCCACCGCCGAGTCATTGGCCTTTGGATCGCTCCAACTTGAAGGGTATCCGGTGCGCCTGTCTGGTCAGGACAGTGCCCGCGGCACCTTCAGCCAGCGGCATTCGGCCTTCATCAACCAAGACACCGAAGAACGCTATTACCCGCTCAATAACATCCGCGAGGGTCAGGCCCGCTACGAAGTCATCGACTCGATGCTCAGCGAATACGCGGTGCTTGGGTTTGAATACGGCTACAGCCTTGCCGAACCCAACGCCCTGACCCTATGGGAAGCCCAGTTCGGCGATTTCGCCAACGGCGCGCAAATCATGTTCGACCAGTTCATAAGCTCGGGCGAATCCAAATGGTTGCGCATGTCAGGCCTTGTCTGCCTGCTGCCCCATGGCTACGAGGGCCAAGGCCCCGAACACTCTTCGGCGCGTCTGGAACGGTTCCTGACGATGTGCGGCGGCGACAACTGGATCGTGGCCAACTGCACCACACCGGCCAACTATTTCCACATCCTGCGCCGCCAATTGCACCGCACCTACCGCAAACCGCTGATCATGATGACGCCCAAATCGCTTTTGCGTCACAGGATGGCGATTTCGAAAACCGAGGAATTCACCACCGGCTCAAGCTTTCACCGGGTGTTGTGGGACGATGCCCAATACGGCAACTCGGACACGCAGTTGAAACCTGACGATCAGATCAAGCGCGTGGTGCTGTGTTCCGGCAAAGTCTATTACGACCTTCTGGAAGAACGCGACAAGCGCGGCCTTGACGATGTCTACCTGCTGCGCGTCGAACAGTTCTACCCGTTCCCGGCCATGTCCATGGTCAAGGAACTTGAACGCTTCAAACAGGCTGAAATGGTCTGGTGTCAGGAAGAACCCAAAAATCAGGGCGCGTGGTCTTTCATCGAACCGAATATCGAATGGGTTCTAGGACGCATCAAGGCCAAGCACTCCCGCCCCACCTATGCCGGCCGCGCCGCCGCCGCGTCGCCCGCCACGGGCCTCGCTTCTCAACACAAAGCACAACAAGAGGCGCTGGTCGATGCCGCGCTGACCATCGAAGGGAAATAACGCATGTCTACCGAAGTTCGCGTCCCCACGCTCGGCGAATCCGTGACCGAGGCCACCGTCGCCACTTGGTTCAAGAAACCCGGTGATCCCGTCGCCGCCGACGAAATGCTGTGCGAGTTGGAAACAGACAAGGTCACCGTCGAAGTGCCCTCGCCCGCCGCGGGCACCCTTGGTGAAATCGTCGCCGGCGAAGGCGAAACCGTGGGCGTCGATGCCCTGTTGGCCACCATTTCCGAAGGTGAAAGCGCCAAATCCGGCGGTGCCGATGACAGCGCCAAGCAAGAAAAGACCCAACCCGCCGCGTCCAAAAGCAACGGCGACAAAGGCAATACCGACGTGATGGTGCCCACCCTTGGCGAAAGCGTCTCCGAGGCCACGGTCTCCACTTGGTTCAAAAAAGTCGGCGATAGCGTCGCCCAAGACGAAATGCTGTGTGAGTTGGAAACCGACAAAGTCTCGGTCGAGGTGCCCTCGCCCGCCGCAGGCACGATCTGTGATATTCTCGCTCAGGAAGGCGATACCGTTCAGGCCGGCGGCAAGATCGCCGTGCTGTCCGGCTCGGCGGATGGCACGATCACACCCGACGAACGCCCCAAGCCCGCCAGCGGCGAAGGCGACTCCGAGGGTGTCAAAGATACCCTAAACGCATCGGGCGGCGATATTGAGCACGCCCCCGCAGCCAAAAAAGCAATGGCCGAAAAGGGCTTGTCGCCCGATCAGGTCCAAGGCTCGGGCCGCGATGGCCGGATCATGAAGGAAGATGTGGCCAAGGCCGCCTCTGCCGCCACATCCGCCCCCGCCGCCTCGGCCCAACCAGCGCAAGCACCGCGCGCGCCGGTCAGCGCCGATGACGCCGCGCGCGAGGAACGGGTCAAGATGACCCGCCTGCGCCAGACCATCGCCCGCCGCCTCAAAGACAGCCAGAACACCGCCGCCATGCTCACCACCTATAACGAGGTGGACATGACCGAGGTGATGGCCCTGCGCAACGAATACAAAGACGAGTTTCTCAAGAAACACGGCGTCAAGCTGGGCTTTATGTCCTTCTTCACCAAGGCCTGCTGCCACGCCCTGAAAGAAGTGCCCGAGGTCAACGCCGAAATCGACGGCACCGATATCGTTTATAAGAAATTCGTGCATATGGGCATCGCCGCTGGCACGCCCACGGGCCTTGTGGTGCCGGTGATCCGCGACACCGACGCGATGTCGTTTGCCGCGATTGAAAAAGCCATCGCCGAAAAAGGCGCGCGGGCGCGTGACGGGAAACTGTCGATGGCGGAAATGCAGGGTGGCACGTTCACCATCTCCAACGGTGGCGTCTACGGCTCGCTGATGTCCTCGCCCATCCTCAACCCGCCACAGTCGGGTATCTTGGG
>DATFJQ010000036.1:0-3811 GCA_035269125.1 Roseovarius sp. | reverse complement strand
ACCTTTCCAAGTTGAAGTTTCGTTAGATTGCAGGAAGTGGCCGTATAGCAAAGCCTCTTTCTTTTGTCTAGGGTGGCGCCGATCGAATGGAGGCAAGCGATGACCGACCCGGATATCAAGGCAAAGCTGCTGGATGCAGCCAAGATGCACGTGCCTTTCGACGGCTGGAGTGAGGATGCCTTTCAGGCGGCGATTCGCGACACGGGGATTGAACCGGGCCTGGCGCGGGCGGTCTGTCCGCGCGGTGCGGTGGATCTGGCGCTCGCCTATCACGCCGAAGGGGACGCCCTGATGCTGGAGCGTCTGACGACCGAAGATCTGAGCCAGCTGCGCTTTCGCGACCGTGTCGCGGCTGCGGTGCGCTATCGGCTGGAGGCGGTCGACGACAAGGAGCTGGTGCGGCGGGGCATGACGCTGTTTGCCTTGCCAAACCATGCCCCTGATGGGGCCAAGGCCGTGTGGGGCACCTGTGATCGGATCTGGACGGCGTTGGGGGACACATCGGATGATGTGAACTGGTATACCAAACGCGCCACCCTGTCGGGCGTCTATAGTGGCACGCTGTTGTATTGGCTGGGCGATGACACCCCCGATCACCACGCCACATGGGATTTTCTGGATCGCCGGATTGACGAGGTGATGCAGTTTGAGAAATTCAAGGCGCAGGTGCGCGACAACAAGCTGCTGAGCGGCCTGATGGCCGGCCCTTTAAAAATTCTGGGCGGTATCAAGGCCCCTCAGCACCGTGGCGCGCGCCCCGACATGCCGGGCCGTTGGACAGGACAGTTCTAAGGAGACACCCATGAGCCAGACAATGAACGCCGTGGAAATCACGCAGCCCGGCGGCCCCGAGGTTTTGCGCCTGACCACACGCCCTATGCCCGCGCCGCGCGCGGGGGAGGTGGTGATCAAGGTGGCCTATGCCGGGGTGAACCGCCCTGATGCCTTGCAACGCGCCGGCATGTACGCACCGCCCGCCACCGCCAGTGATCTGCCGGGGCTGGAAGCGGCCGGAGAGGTCCATGCCGTGGGCGAGGGCGTCAGCGACTGGTCGGTCGGCGATCAGGTCTGCGCCCTGTTGCCCGGCGGTGGTTATGCCGAATACGTCGCCACGCCTGCCGCACATTGCCTGCCGGTGCCAAAGGGCATGGGCCTGCGCGAAGCTGCCTGTCTGCCGGAAACCTTTTTCACTGTTTGGTCCAACGTGTTTCAACGCGGTGGCCTGCAAGGCGGCGAACGGTTTTTGGTGCATGGCGGGTCCAGCGGGATCGGCACGACGGCGATCCAACTGGCGCATGAATTTGGCGCGCGGGTGTTCACCACCGCCGGGTCAGACGAAAAATGCGCCAAATGCCTTGAACTGGGGGCCGAGCGGGCGATCAATTACCGCAACGAAGATTTCGTCGAGGTGATCCGCGCTGAGGGTGGTGCCAACCTGATCCTCGACATGGTGGGGGGCGACTACCTGCCGCGCAATGTCAAATCCTTGGCGGATGACGGGCGCTTGGTGCAGATTGCCTTTCTTCAGGGGCCAAAGGTTGAGCTGAACTTTGCCCAAGTGATGATGCGGCGGCTGACGATCACCGGCTCAACCCTGCGCCCGCAAAGCGATCAGGCCAAGGCGGCGATTGCCGAAGCGCTGCGCGCCCATGTCTGGCCGTTGCTTGACGCGGGCAAAGTCGCCCCGGTGATGGATTCTGAATATGAATTGCCCAATGCCGCGCTGGCCCATGCCCATATGGAAGACAGCGCGCATATCGGGAAAATCGTACTGAAAGTGGGCTGACCCCGTGGGAGCGGTGCAGTTGGGTATTCTGGCGCTGACCTTGCTGAGCCTTGGGCTGAGCGGATATGCCATTTGGCGGGACAAGGGGCTTGAGTGGTCTTTTGCCGTCTCGACGCCGCCCGCGCCACAAGGCGCGCCACGGTTTGAAACGGTATTCGACTATTCCGTCGATCAAGGCGTGGCCCACGCGCCTGCCATTGTCGGGCGTGAGAATGGGGCGGATATCGTGTGGTTTCAGGGCTCGTCCGAGGCGCAGCCCGATGTGGAAATCCATCGTGCGCGGCTGACGCGTAGCCCGGATGGCACATGGCGTGCGGATACGCCCAAGGCGATCATCACAAGCCCTGATCTGGGCAATACTTTTACGCCGCAGCAATTGGTTGTGACGCTTGGCAACACGATCGAAAACGAGGCCAGCCCCGACAATTTATATACAACCGTCGTGTCGGTCGGCGGCTGGGCCATGGCCTCGATCGCCGATGTGGCGATGCAGGATGGCCGCCCGGCTCAGGCCCGCAAGCTGAATCTGTCGCCGTTTTTGAACCGATCTTTCCTCGTCAAATCCCCGATGGTGGCCTATGCCGATGGCAGCCACGGCCTGCCTGCCTATTTCGAGATGGGCAGCACCTATGGCGCGCTTGTGCGGTTCGACGACACGGGCCGGGTGCGCGATCAGCGCCGGATGGCGGGCGATGGTGTCAAACCGATCCAGCCGATGGTTGTGCCTTTGAATGCCGACCGTGCCGTGGCTTTCTTGCGTGATTTCAAAGATAGCGGTCGGCTTTATGTCAGTCGCACGTCGGATGGTGGCCAAAGCTGGAGCAAGGCCGAAGCCACCGATATTGCCCACCCCAACGCGCCGGTGGCGGTGCTGCCTGTGTCGGGCGGGCGGATGTTGATGGCGCTGAACGGGGACGCCGAAAGCGCCGATCTTTTGCATTTGGCTCTGTCCGAGGATGAAGGCGTAACGTGGCGAGTCATTCACAGCCTCGACCGCAAGCCCGGCGATGCGCGGTATCCGATGCTGCGCCGGTTGGATAATGGGGATATCCTACTTGTCTATTCGCATGGCACGAAAACCGGCCTGCGGGCGGTGGTGATGAACGAAGCATGGGTGGCGGCACAATGAGTGGTGTTTTGGCGGCAGGCGGTCTGGCGGTGGTGCTGGCGTGGCTTGTTTTTACCTTGGCGGGTTGGGTCGTGGCCGCCCCTGTCTCGGTCTGGTTGGGGGGCGCGGTTGGCGCGCTGGCGGTGCTGTTGCTGCGCGATACGCTGCCATTGCGCGGGCTGGTGGCCCTGCTGGCCCCGTTTGGCGTGATGCTGCCGGCTCTGGCATTGCGCCATATGGCCGCCAAGCTGGGCCTGCCGGTGGTGCCGTTCGGGGCCTTGGAATTGGCGGTGTTTCTGGTGGCCTATGTGGTGTTTCTGGCCAGCGCCATGGGCGCGCTGCCGCTGGATATCTACCGTTTGGGATACGCGCCATTGCCCGTGGCGGGCATGGTGTTGGCGGTTTGTTTTTACGGCTTTTTGACGGGCAATTGGTTTTTACCGCTGGTTGCGGTTTTAGGGCAGGCGCTGTGGCTGACCGGGTGGGGCAGCAGCAACTGGTTTGATTACATCACCCATGTCTTGTTGGTGCCCGTGGCCGCGGTGGTGCTGTTGCTGCGAGTGTTTTGAAACATGGCAGGTGCTGCGCCATTGAGTATTTTTGGAACAATGAAGCGGGGGATGTCCCCTAGCGGATCGGGGCAAAGAGCGCATCCTTGAGCGTGCAATCGCGCACCGTGTCGCGGCCACAGGGCACTGGGGCAAGGTCTTTGGACAGGCAAAGCCGGGCCTCTTGAATGCGTCTTGCGCGGCAGGTGATGGTCAGCATGTCTGGCGTCCAGTCGGGGTTGGCCTTAAGAAACGCCTGTTCCACGACAGAGGCCGGTAATTTGACAGGCTCTTGCAGCTTGCGAAACACATCTGGGCGATTCACAGCCGTATAGGCTTTGCGCGACAGGGCGTAGTAGGCTGAGGCCG
>DATFJQ010000035.1:0-8038 GCA_035269125.1 Roseovarius sp. | reverse complement strand
CTGCCGGTGGAAAAGTATGATCACTGGCGGGATATTGAAATGACATTCAATCCGGAGAGAATGAGGGACAAATGATGCGTATAGTTCTGAGCCTCGTGTTGGCCTGTCTTGTTTGGGTCATGCCAGCCCTTGCCCAAAACGGGCCACTTCGGATCGAGATCACCGAAGGGGTGATCGAACCCTTGCCGTTTGCCGCGCCTGACTTCGTATCGGACAACGCAGCAGGCGCGGAAATGGGCCGTAAAATCGCCGAAGTGGTGGCCGCTGATCTGACCGGCACAGGCCTGTTTCGCGAAATTCAGCCCGACGCTTTCATCAGCCGGGTGACCAGCTTTTCCAGCCCGGTGCAATACGCCGATTGGAAAGCGATCAACGCCCAAGCGTTGATCACCGGCGCGGTCAGCGTCGATAGCGGGGGCAAGTTGGTGGTGCGCTTTCGCTTGTTCGACGTGTTCGCGGGGCAGGAATTGGGGCAGGGCTTGCAATTGGTCGGCACCCAAGACGGCTGGCGGCGCATGGCCCATAAAGTGGCCGACCAGGTGTATAGCCGGATCACCGGCGAAGCGCCCTATTTCGATAGCCGCGTTGTATTTGTTGCCGAAAGCGGGCCGAAGGATCAGCGCTCGAAACGGTTGGCGATCATGGACTACGATGGCGCAAATGTCAGCTATCTGACTGACAGTTCCTCGATCGTGTTGGCCCCACGGTTTTCGCCCGATGGCAAGCGCGTCTTGTATACCAGTTACGAAAGCGGCTTTCCCCGGATTTACGTGATGAATGTCGGGTCGGTTCAGCGGCGCGTATTGGAAAGCCAAGACGGCCAAATGAGCTTTGCCCCCCGGTTCGGGCCGGATGGCCGAACGGTGGTGTATTCAGTGTCGCGCGGCGGCAATACCGATTTGTACCGTATGGACATCGGCACCGGGGCCAGCACCCGGCTGACCAGCGCGCCGTCGATTGAAACCGCCCCCAGCTTCAGCCCGGATGGCACCCGCATTGTCTTTGAAAGCGACCGGTCCGGCACGCCGCAGCTCTATATCATGCCCGCTTCGGGCGGCGAAGCGCAGCGTATCAGTTTTGGGCAGGGCCGTTATGGCACCCCGGTCTGGTCGCCGCGCGGCGATTTGATCGCCTTCACCAAGCAATCCAAAGGCCGGTTTCATATCGGGGTGATGCGCACCGATGGCAGCGAAGAACGCTTGCTGACCGCCTCGTTTCTGGATGAGGGGCCAACATGGTCGCCCAATGGCCGTGTGATCATGTTCACGCGTGAGACCCAAGGCGCGCAAGGCAGCGCCAGCCTGTATTCGGTGGACATCACCGGGCGCAATTTGCGGCAGGTGCCAACAACAACAGGCGCAAGCGACCCGTCTTGGTCGCCCTTGCAAGAGTGATAAGCGCTGCGCATTTCAAACGCGCCAGTGCTGTGGTAGAAACGGTGTAGGATTGGCACCTAACACGAGCGGGATACTATAATGACCTATCTGAGCAAAACTTTCATTCTATGCGCTGGTTTGGCGCTTGCGGCCTGCAGCAATGCGGACCGTTTCGGCGACTCCAATACCGTTGATCTGAATTCAAGCGGGGGCGCCGGCGCAATGGCCGGAACCGCCCAAGACCCGGCCTCGCCGGTCTATTTCCAGCAAACGATTGGCGATCGTGTGTTGTTTCAGGTGGATCAATCCACCCTGACACCACAGGCCCAAGCCACCCTTGATGGTCAGGCGCAGTGGCTGTTGACCAACACCGATTACAAAGCCGTGATCGAAGGCCATGCTGATGAACAGGGCACCCGCGAGTATAACCTTGCGCTTGGCGCGCGGCGGGCGAACTCGGTGCAGGAATATCTGGTCAGCAAAGGTGTGGCAGGAAACCGCCTCAAGGTGATTTCCTACGGCAAAGAGCGCCCGATCGAACTGTGCAGCAACGAGGCGTGCTATGCCAAAAACCGCCGTTCAGTCACTGTGATCTCGGCGATCCCAAGCAGCTGATCACGTTCAGGAGTAGCCCTAATGCGTTTGTTTTTCGCCGCCGTGATCTGCATGAGTGTCGCTTTGCCCGCTGCCGTTTCGGCGCAAGCGCAAGATGAAACGCTGGCTGATATCCGGCAAGAGCTGTCGGTGCTGTATGTCGAAATTCAAAAGCTCAAGCGTGAGTTGAACACCACGGGCGCGGCGGGCCAGTTGACCGGCGGCAGCACCCTGATCGAACGGGTGAATGTAATCGAAAGCGAATTGCAGCGCCTGACATCGAAAACCGAAGAACTGGAATACAAGGTGGGCCGTGTGGCCGAAGACGGTGCAAACCGGATTGGAGACCTTGAGTTCAGACTGTGCGAGTTGGAAGACGGCTGCGATATCGGCGCCTTGGGCGAAAGTAGCACCTTGGGCGGTGTTGATACCGTTACCAGCGGTGGCAATGCAGGCCTTTCCAATCCCGATGAGATCTCGGGGGATGCGGACGCGCCGCAATTGGCGGTCAGCGAGCAGGCGGATTTTGAGCGTGCCAAAGCTGCTTTGGACGATGGAAACTATGCCGAGGCGGCGGCATTGTTCGCAACCTTCCGCCAATCCTATCCGGGCGGGCCGTTGACTGCGCGTGCGGGCCTTTTGCGTGGCGAGGCGCTGGAACAGGCGGGGCAGATCAAAGACGCTGCGCGCGCGTATCTGGATACGTTCAGCACCGATCAGAATGGCCCGGAAGCGGCGCAATCGCTGTATCGTCTGGGGGCGGCCTTGGGCCAGCTTGGCCAAACCGAACAGGCCTGTGTGACCTTGTCCGAGGTCGGCAATCGCTTTCCCGGCGATGAGGCGGCCACGCAGGCGCAAGCGGCAATGACAAATCTGGGCTGCCCGTGACGCAAACCGCTTCGGGGTTATGCCAGCAGATCGCGGCGTGTTTTTCTCCGTCGCCACCAGAACGGCTTGGCGTTGCCGTGTCGGGTGGTAGCGATTCAACCGCGTTGCTGGTCTTGCTGCATGACTGGCATCAAGGCGGCGGGCCTGATCTGCGCGCGGTGACGGTCGATCATGGCTTGCGCCCCGAAGCGGCAGAGGAAGCCGCCCATGTGGCGCAGCTTTGTGACGGTCTGAAAATCCCTCACGACATTTTGCAATGGCAAGGCTGGAGTGGGCGCGGAAACCTGCCCGATGCCGCGCGTCGGGCACGGTATGCGCTCTTGTCCGAATGGACGGTTTCGCATGATCTTTATGATGTTGCATTGGGGCACACCGCCACGGATCAGGCCGAAACCTTTCTGATGCGGCTTGCGCGCGAGGCCGGTGTTGATGGCCTGTCTGCGATGCGCAAAACGCGGGTGATTGACAGTGTTACCTATTGGCGTCCGCTGTTGGGCATGACCCGCAACAGCCTGCGCGCGGTGTTGCGCGCGCGTGGCGTTCAATGGGTGGATGACCCGACCAATGAGGATCAATCATACGAACGCGTCCGCGCCCGCCAAGCACTGACCCAGCTAGAGCCATTGGGCCTTGGCGCTGTGCAGCTTGGCCATGTGGCCCATCACATGGCCGATGTTCGCGACACGCTGTATCATTACGCGCTTGATGCCGCGCGGGGGATCGCCCGGATTGAAACGGGTGACGTGCTGTTGGACCGATCAGGTTTTCTAAAGTTGCCGCCTGAAATCGCACGCCGTGTGATACAAGAATCACTTAAATGGGTCAGCGGAGAGGCTTATGGCCCGCGTGGTCGCGCGGTGGAAGGCCTGCTGGCTGCTGTGGCGCAGGGAAAAGGCAAAACATTGCATGGCTGCCTTATTCAGCAAAAAGGCCAAGTTTTGCGTATCACCCGTGAATTTAATGCCGTGGCAGATCAGCGCGCCGCCTTGGAGTCTGTTTGGGATGGCCGCTGGCGTTTGTCTGGACCGAAAGAACCCGGGTTTTTCATTGCGGCCCTTGGAAAAAAAGGCGCGCGCCAATGCCCTGAGCGGCAGAAAACAGGCTTACCCGCGGCCTCTTTATGGGCCAGCCCGGCGGTGTGGAACGGCGAAAATTTGGTTGCCGCGCCGCTTGCGGGGCTGAAAAATGGGTGGTCGGCGCATTTGCTTCGCGACGAAACAGCTTACTTTGACGCATTCGTTTCGCATTGAAGATCACGATGCGATCTCTATTTAAGACCTGTAGGCCTTGTGATAGGTCGACACTACCCGAATTGTGAGGAGAGTTTCCTTGGGCAACGCAAGAAATATCGCCTTCTGGCTGGTGCTGTTCCTGTTGATATTGGCACTGTTCAATTTGTTCAGCGGCCCGGGCAACACGCTCCAGAGCAAGTCGATCAAATATTCTGAATTCATCACTGCCATTGAAGACGGCAGTGTTAGCCAAGTCACCCTTGACGGCGAAAACGTGCGCTTCCGCGGTGCGGACGGTCAGGAATACGTCACGATCAAGCCGCAGGATGCCGATCTGACCAACAGATTGATTGAAGCCGACATTCCCGTGAATGCCGAGCCGCAGGAACAATCTGGCTTTCAGACCTTCCTGATTTCGCTTCTGCCGTTTGTCCTGCTGATTGGTGTCTGGATCTATTTCATGAACCGGATGCAAGGCGGTGGCAAAGGTGGCGCCATGGGCTTTGGCAAATCAAAGGCCAAGATGCTGACCGAAAAGCATGGCCGCGTGACGTTCGACGACGTTGCCGGTATCGACGAAGCCAAGGAAGAACTGGAAGAGATTGTCGAATTCCTGCGCAACCCGCAAAAGTTCAGCCGCTTGGGTGGCAAGATCCCCAAAGGGGCGCTTTTGGTGGGGCCTCCGGGCACTGGTAAAACGCTTTTGGCGCGCGCCATCGCCGGTGAGGCAGGTGTGCCGTTCTTCACGATCTCAGGGTCTGATTTTGTTGAAATGTTCGTGGGCGTCGGTGCCAGCCGTGTGCGCGACATGTTCGAGCAAGCCAAGAAAAACGCACCCTGCATCGTGTTCATCGACGAGATCGACGCCGTGGGTCGCAGTCGTGGCGCAGGCTATGGCGGTGGCAACGACGAGCGTGAACAGACGCTGAACCAGTTGCTTGTTGAGATGGACGGCTTTGAGGCCAACGAAGGCGTGATCATCATTGCTGCGACGAACCGCAAGGATGTTCTTGATCCTGCATTGCTGCGCCCCGGCCGCTTTGATCGGCAGATCACCGTGCCCAACCCCGATATCAAGGGCCGCGAAAAGATTTTGGGCGTGCATGCCCGTAAAACGCCGCTTGGCCCAGACGTGGATTTGCGGATCATCGCGCGCGGCACGCCAGGCTTTTCCGGTGCTGATTTGGCAAACCTTGTGAACGAGGCTGCCTTGATGGCGGCGCGTGTGGGCCGTCGCTTTGTGACCATGGAAGACTTTGAGAACGCCAAGGACAAGGTCATGATGGGGGCCGAACGGCGTTCGATGGTGTTGACCGACGATCAAAAAGAAAAAACCGCCTATCACGAGGCGGGCCATGCCATTGTCGGCTTGGAACTGCCCAAATGCGATCCGGTCTACAAGGCCACGATCATTCCGCGTGGTGGTGCGCTTGGCATGGTGGTCAGCCTGCCCGAGATCGACAGGCTGAATTGGCACAAGTCCGAGTGTGAGCAAAAACTGGCCATGACCATGGCCGGTAAGGCCGCCGAGATCATGAAATACGGACCTGATGAAGTCTCGAACGGCCCGGCGGGTGATATCCAGCAGGCCAGTGGCTTGGCCCGTGCAATGGTTCTGCGTTGGGGCATGTCCGACAAGGTCGGCAACGTCGATTACGAACAAGCGCACGAAGGCTACATGGGCAACGCTGCGGGCGGGTTTTCGATTTCGGCGCATACCAAAGAGCTGATCGAGGACGAAGTGAAGCGTATGATCGACGACGCTTACGAAAAGGCCCATGCCATCCTGACCGAGAAGAAGGATGAATGGAACCGTCTGGCGCAGGGCCTTTTGGAATATGAAACCCTGACCGGTGCAGAAATCCAGCGGGTCATTCGCGGCGAGCCGCCTGAATCTGACGATGACGGCAGCGCGCCCGAGCAAGAGGACAAGCCTTCGGTCACGGCCATCCCGAAAACCAAGCCCAAGCCATCGACCGGTCTGGGCGATGGCGGGCCGGAGCCCGAGCCGTCAGCGTGAGCAGTCAGGTTATCAAGTCCGACTGGAATCCCGGAGCCTATGCAAGGTTCCGGGATTTGCGGTTGCGGCCCGGATTGGACCTGTTGAATGCAGTGGGCCAGATGGGCGCGGGCGATGTGGTTGATTTGGGCTGCGGGCATGGCGCTTTGGCCGACGCGTTGCGCGCGCGCGCAGGTGGTCGAACTCTTGTTGGCGTTGATGCCTCACCCGCCATGTTGGACAAAGCGCGCCAGACCCACGGCTATGATAATTTGCAGCAGGCCGATATTCGGGACTGGCACCCACGCCGATCCCCGGGCCTGATTTTTTCCAACGCGGCCCTGCATTGGGTTGGAGAACATGAAAAACTCATGCCGCGATTGGTGGGCATGTTGGGCAAGGGCGGAACTTTGGCCGTGCAAATGCCGCATCAAAACAAGGCGCCCTCGCATCGTGTCTGGCTTAGCCTTGTAGAAGAATTATTGCCCGGCCGGATTGAAAAAATGGGCACGCCCGGCGTGATGGCGCCTGTCAAATACGAAGAACTCCTGGCCCCGCTGGGACAGTTTCGCCTGTGGGAGACCGAATATTACCAGCGGCTGGTTGCAGAACCCGGCAGCCACCCGGTGCGTCGGTTCACCGAAAGCACCTATGCCCGCCCGGTTCTCGAAGCGTTGGACGCCGAGGAGAAGGCCGAAGTTATCCGTCGCTACGAAGAGGTGATGCACGCAGCCTATCCGGTGCGGGCTGACGGATCTGTGCTGTTTCCGTTTCGCCGCATGTTCTTCACGCTGACGGTGTGATTGGTCGCGGGCGGAGATGTCGCGTTTTGTGATTTGAGCACCCCACGCGCATAGTGCACCGCAGCCTGCGTTATGACTTTGAAAGGATGCGTATGCCTGCGCTTGCCCCCACAGAAATCACCGCAAAGATTGAATGGCTAGGCTATGTCAGCGACCGCGCAACAACTCTGAAAAGCACTGCAGTGGATCACGTCATGGCCCGGTTTTCTGGGGTGGACGGTGAGCATCACGCCGGGTTGACGCGGCTGTCTTGCAGCCGGGTGACGGCTCAGTATCGCAAGGGGACGGACATTCGCAACGTCCGGCAGTTTTCGATCCTCAGCGCCGAAGAGCTTGAGGCCATCGCCGCAAAGATGGGCCTTGATCGGCTTGATCCTGCGCTTGTCGGGGCCTCGATGATCGTTCGCGGAATTCCGGATTTCACTCATGTGCCACCGTCTTCGCGGCTGCAATCGCAATCCGGCGCGACCTTGGTCGTGGATATGGCGAACCGTCCCTGCCATTTACCGGCTGACCCCATCAACCAAGATTCGCCCGGATATGGCAGATCATTCAAGGCGGCGGCCAAAGGCCGGCGTGGCGTCACTGCATGGGTCGAGTGCGAAGGCAAACTGCAGGTGGACGACACCGTGCGGCTGCACGTGCCCGATCAGCGCCCTTGGCATCAGTTGACCTCAGGCCTGTCGGGGTAGTTTGGTCTGCTGCGGCGTGACGATGATCCTGCATTCTGTTTCCGATCCGAAACCAGCGGGTGATCTGCCGACGCATCGAGAACTGGATATGTCGGAATCGCATTCTGCTTCGCGTCGCCGAATTGCTATTGGCGGATTAGGACAGCAAAAGGCCATCCAGCCAACACGAGGGAACCCCATGGCACATAAGTCAGACATTGAGATAGCGCGCGCGGCGTTGAAGAAGCCGATCATGGAGATTGGAGAGGGTCTGGGGATCCCCAGTGAGCATTTGCTGCCCTACGGGCATGACAAGGCGAAGGTGAGCCAGGAGTTTATCAACTCGGTTCAGGGCAATGCGAATGGCAAGCTGGTGCTTGTGACGGCGATCAACCCGACGCCTGCGGGTGAGGGCAAGACGACGACGACGGTGGGTTTGGGCGATGGTCTGAACGCGATCGGCAAGAAGGCGATG
>DATFJQ010000034.1:0-22143 GCA_035269125.1 Roseovarius sp. | reverse complement strand
AATCGCCTTGAGTTCTGCCGCGCTGCCGACACCCGGCACCTGAATCAAGATGCGGTCCGCGCCTTGACGCTGGATCGTTGGTTCGCGCGTGCCCACCTCGTCGATCCGGCGGCGGATGATCTCAAGCGCCTGCCGCACGGTGCGGTCATCTGTGGCGCGTTGCTCGGCCTCGCTTAGACGGATGACGATCTGATCGCCCTCGGTCGTCACCTCGATATCGCTGGCCCCTGCCCCGCTCAGGCTGGTGACGGGCCGGGCCAAGCCGCGCACAAGGCTGGCGGCATAGCCAACCTCATCGGGTTGATCCACCAAGCGCACGCGCAATTCGGCGTTTTGGGTGGGTTGCAGACGAATGGGGCCGATCCGGCCCCGTTCCTCGCGCAGCAGATCGCGCACCTCGGGCCACATGCTTTCGATGCGGGATTGGTACACATCCTCAACCTGCACCTCGGCCAACAGATGCGCACCGCCGCGCAAATCCAGCCCCAGATTGACCAACCCCGACGGCAGCCATTCGGGCCACTGTGCAGCCTGTTCCAGCAATTGCGGCGTCTCTGCCCCCGCCTCGACCGCCTTCATGGCGTCGTTATGCGTTTCTACCCGGTTGTAGAAAGTGTTCGGCAAGGCCAGCAACAAGCCAAGGGCAACCACACCCCAGATCACGATGCGTTTCCACAGGTCGATTTGCAGCATTATCGTGCCTTTTCAATAGGGTGCCGGGGTGTGGCGGAAGTGTTTAGGGCTTTAGCCCTCGGCGGGTTCGGTCTTGTTCAGGACTTGCGCGATGGTCGATTTGACGACACGGACGCGCACGCCGTCGGCCAGTTCGACCTCGACCTCGTCCTCTTCCTTGACCTTCGAGACCTTGCCGATCAGCCCGCCTTGGGTGACCACCTGATCGCCACGGCGCAGCGCCGCGACCATCGACTTGTGCTCTTTCAGCCGCTTTTGCTGCGGACGGATCAGCAGGAAGTACATGATCGCAAAGATCAGAATGAGGGGAATGAACTGTCCAATGGCTTCCATCTGGGTCTTATCCTTTGTTTCAAGGGGCGCTACCCGCCCTGCAGATTTGCGCGGAACCTATGACCCGCGCAAACCATTTGCAAGGCGCTAAGGGTGCGTCGGTTTGGTTGCAGTATGGTGTGAGGCTCAAACCAGCAGTGGCTGAGGGGTGGGCGCTGCGCAGTTTTCGTGGTTAGGTTGCGTGAGGTTGACGGAATAGAGGTGCGCGGATGAGTGGCGACGACAGATTTGATCTGGTCGATTGGTTGACCTTGAAGCGGCGATTGGACTTTTCCAAGGCGCGGTGGCTGGGGCCGTTGTTTGCGGTGGTTGCGACGTTACTAGTGGTCCTTGCCATCGGAGCGGCTTTCACCCTCTTGGTTCGCGCCCTTTTCGGCGGTCTCTTGGATATCCCCGGAAGTAGCCTTGGCGTCGGCGGCGTCACCGTCGCCTTGATCGGTGCGCCTTTCGTTATCTGGCGGTCCATCGTAGCGCAGAAACAGGCCGACATTTCCGAACAAGGCCTGATCACCGACCGGATCAACAAGGCGGTTGAGGGGTTGGGATCAGAGAAAGTGGTTAGCCGTGGTGGTGAAGAATGGACCGAACCGAGCCTCGAAGTGCGCATCGGTGCCATCTATGCCTTGGAACGGATCAGCCAAGACAGTGAGCGAGACCATATCCAGATTATGGAAATACTCTGCGCGTATATTCGTCAGAACGCCAAAACTAGCGATCTGGAGATAACGGAACCTCCTTTCAAGCGCGTTTTGCTTCGAGTCGACCTGCAAGCAGCGATAGACGTTATAGGCCGTAGATCCGAGCAGCAGAAAGCAATGGAAAGGAGGCAACGATACCGATTAGATCTTAGAGGCACCAATCTGAGCTTCGCAAACTTTACGCGCTGTGACTTCAGCGCGGCTGTTTTTGTGAACTGCAAACTTGAAGCCTGTCAATTCAGAGACGCCAACTTGTCAGGTGCTTTACTGAATGGAGCAGTATTGAATTTTTCAGATTTCTTTAGGTGCAATCTAACGGGTGCAAGACTGGATTCTTCAAAACTCAATCGTCCAATCGCACAAGTAGGCGGCTGGACATCATCCATAAATATGGGCGAGTTAAAGGGGGTTTCATTCCCCGGCGCTGATATTTCAGCCCTTCAGTACCTTGGGCCAAAGGACAAAATGAACCAAACGATGGGAAGTAAGGATACTGTGCTCTCGCCCGTCTTAAGGGAAACACTTCCTCCTAGTATTATCATGGAGAAGAATATTTATCGTGGAATGCCAGATTTGGACAAAGATACCCTTAAAGCTTTGGAGCAGATTGAAAATGCAGGCTTCAAATACTGGTTCCCATTTGACGCCAAACGGGATATGGCGTTTGGACCTCAAAGAGTGCATTTCCTTCGGTCTATGGGCTTGGATGTTTGGCCTTACCTAGAGGAATAGGCCATCACCCTTTTGTCTGACCAGCTAGCAGCCGAGCTAAAAAGAAACGTCCAATCAAGCCTGTCAAATGATATGTCTAGACCTCGGACCTACACCTCATCAAAAATCTGGTGCATAAGGCGGGCGACGACTCAGAGGTTCGAGGACAAGACCCATGCACGATATCCGCGCCATCCGTGACGATTCCGCCGCTTTTGACGCCGCCATGGCGCGGCGCGGGGTGGACAATGCCTCGGCCCCGATCCTTGAGCTGGACGAGGCGCGCCGCGCCAAGATCCATGCCGCCGAAACCGCGCAGGCCGAACAGAACAAGGCCAGCAAAGAGGTGGGCGCCGCCAAAGCCAAGGGCGATGAGGCCGAGTTTGAACGGCTGCGCGCCCTTGTGGGCGAGAAAAAGGCCGAAGTGGCCGCGATGCAGGCCCAGGCCAAAGAGCTTGACCAGCAACTGACCGATCTGTTGATGAGCCTGCCCAACCTGCCGCTGGCCGATACCCCCGATGGCGAGGACGAGGCCGACAATGTCGAGCTGCATCGTTGGGGCACGCCCACCCCGATGGACTTCACGCCGAAAGAGCATTTCGAGATCGACGGCGTCAAGCCGGGCATGGATTTTGAAATGGCCGCCAAGCTGAGCGGTTCGCGCTTTGTGGTGCTGCAAGGTGCCGTGGCCCGCATTCACCGCGCCTTGGCGCAATTCATGCTGGACACTCATGTCGAGGAAAACGGCCTGCTGGAAACATGGACGCCCGTTCTGGTGCGTGATGACATGATGTATGGCACCGGGCAATTGCCCAAGTTCGGCGAAGACAGCTATAAGACCACCAATGGCTGGTGGCTGGTGCCCACGGCCGAGGTGACGCTGACCAACCTTGTCAACGGCGAAACCGTCGATGCATCCACCCTGCCACAGCGTTACGCGGCCCATACCCAATGTTTCCGCTCGGAAGCGGGCAGCGCGGGCAAGGATACTGCCGGGATGCTGCGCCAGCACCAGTTTGAAAAGGTGGAAATGGTGTCGATCACCCACCCTGATCAGAGCCGCGACGAGCTGGACCGGATGACCGGCTGCGCGCAAGGCATCCTTGAAAAACTGGGCCTGCCCTATCGCACCATCGTTCTGTGTACCGGCGATATGGGCTTTGGCGCGCGCCGTACCCATGACATCGAGGTCTGGTTGCCCGGTCAGGACACGTACCGCGAGATCAGCTCGGTCTCGGTTTGTGGGGCGTTTCAGGCCCGGCGCATGAACGCGCGCTTCAAGCCCGCGGATGGCGGCAAGCCGCAATTCGTGCATACGCTGAACGGGTCAGGGCTGGCCGTGGGGCGCTGCCTGATTGCGGTGCTGGAAAACGGTCAGCAGGCCGATGGATCGGTCGCGCTGCCCGAGGTGCTGCACCCCTACCTGCGCGGCAAATCCGTACTGCAAGCGGATGGCACCTTGGCCTGATCCCCTGAGCAGGGGCTGCGGGGCCGTCGCGTCAGGGGCTTAAATGCTACGGAATCAAGGATTGACCACGCCGCAAAAATCCCCACGTTACAGGTATGAAACGTATGAAAGCGATCCTGACCCTGACAGCGGCCTTGGCCTTTGCCCTGTCGCCCCTGACCACCGAGGGCTTTAACGGGTTCCGGCCCGATCAATTCCCCGTGCCCCAAGTCGATCCGCCGGTGCAACCGGCGGGCTATGCGTTTGCGATTTGGGGGCTGATCTATGTCTGGCTGATCGCCGGGGCCGGGTTTGGCCTGATCAAGCGCGACGTGGTGCCGGGATGGGATACCGCCCGCTGGCCGCTGATTGCCAGCCTTGTCATCGGCGCGGCGTGGATTCCCGTGGCGCAGATATCGCCACTATGGGCCACCGTGATGATTTGGGCCATGCTGGCCACGGCGCTTTGGGCGTTGATGACCGCCGGACCAGACGACCGGCTGTGGCTGCGCACCCCGATCGCGCTGTATGCGGGATGGCTGACAGCGGCCAGTTGCGTGGCCTTGGGCCTGATGCTGGCCGGCCACGGGGTTGTTGAGGGTCAAATTGCAGCGCTGGCGATGATCGGGCTGGCCTTGATCATCGCGCTTGTGGTTATGGCACTGCGGCCCGATACGCCGGAATATGCGGCCACGGTCGCTTGGGCCTTGGTGGGCATATCCCTGTCCAACCTCAGCCCACCTAACGTCGCGGTTCTGTCGCTATGTGGTGCGGGCCTTGCTTTGTTGGCCTTGGGCGTGCGCAGCAAAACCGCCAGCGCCTAGGATGCGCGGCCAACGCGACGCCGCCCACAACCAACACCCACAGCCACCATCGGCCTATTTCGGCGGATTGCCCTTGCCATGAATATGCTTGCGCAGACGTGACGGGGTCGATTTCTTCTTGCCCTTGTAAGGGTTCTTGTCGGATTGCGAGCGCATGTGCAGGCGGATGGGCGTGCCGGGCATGTCGAAATCCTGACGTAACCCGTTGATCAGATACCGCGAATAGCTTTCTGGCAGCTTATCGGGATGAGAACACATGGCCACAAAATGCGGCGGGCGCGTTTTGGCCTGTGTCATATACCGCAGCTTGATCCGCCGTCCGCCCGGCGCGGGCGGCGGGTGGGCTTCGACCATACCGGCCAGCCAACGGTTCAACTGTGCCGTGGTCACACGCCGGTTCCAGACGTCATAGGCTTTTTCAACGGCGGCCCGCAGCCGATCCAGCCCCTTGCCGGTTTTGGCCGAGACGGTGACCAACGGCGCGCCGCGCAATTGCGGCAACAGCCGTTCAAACGCCTCGCGCAGATCACGCAGCTTTTGCTGCTTTTCGCTTTCGATGTCCCATTTGTTCACCGCAACGACCACCGCGCGGCCCTCGCGTTCGGCCAGATCGGCGATGCGCAAATCCTGCTGCTCGAACGGAATCGCCGCATCCAGCAACACCACCACCACCTCGGCAAATTTGACGGCGCGCAACCCGTCGGACACTGACAGTTTTTCAACCTTGTCCTGAACGCGGGCTTTCTTGCGCATACCGGCGGTGTCAAAAATCCGCACCGGCAGGCCATCCCAATCAATTTGCAGCGAGATCGCATCGCGGGTGATGCCCGCTTCGGGGCCGGTCAGCAAACGGTCTTCGCCCAAAATCGTGTTGATCAGGGTGGATTTACCAGCATTCGGGCGGCCAATCACCGCCACCTGCATCGGACGCTCAACCGTGGGCGCGCGCAGGGCATCGGGATCTGCGGCCTCGCCATCCTCGTTCAGCAGCACCTCGGTTTGCGGGGCTTCCGACTCGGCGCGTTTTTCGTATTCATCCGACAACGGCATAAGCTGTGAGTACAGATCGTTCATGCCCTCGCCATGTTCGGCGGACAGGCGAACAGGTTCGCCCAGACCCAGACCATAGGCCTCGTACACACCAGCATCAGCGGCGCTGCCTTCGGATTTGTTGGCCGCAAGGATCACGTGGCGCGCACGTTTGCGCAGGATATCGGCGAACACTTCGTCTGTGGGTGTCACCCCGGCCCGTGCGTCGATCACAAACAGGCAGATATCGGCCATATCCACCGCGCGTTCGGTCAGCTTGCGCATCCGGCCCTGAAGGGATTCGTCGGTGGCCTCTTCCAGACCGGCGGTGTCAATCACGGTAAACCGCAGGTCGCCAAGACGCGCCTCGCCTTCGCGCAAATCGCGCGTCACGCCCGGTTGGTCATCAACCAAGGCAAGGCGTTTGCCAACAAGGCGGTTGAACAGCGTGGACTTGCCCACGTTCGGGCGGCCCACGATGGCTAGGGTGAAGGACATATTTCAGGCTCCGGAACGGCTCAAGCCGTCCTGTTACAGCATCACGCCGTCAACGGAAAGCGTGCAGTTGGCCGTTGCGCGACACAACGTATAGCGTGCCCCCGGCCACCACCGGCCCGGTCGTCGCGCCGCCGGGCAATTCCACGCGGCCCGTCAGATTGCCCGACACCGGGTCAAACATCCGCAAAAAGCCGTCGCCCGAGGCGACAACCAGTTGTCCGCCGGCCATGACCGGGCCGTGATGCGCATAGATTTCCGCCTGTCGGCGCGGTTTGTCGTTGGTAAAGAAGGGCAGTTTCGTGGCCCAGATACGGCTGCCATCGTCAGCGGACAACCGGATCAACTCGTTCCGGTCCGAGACCAAAAACACCGAATCGCCCGCGGGCCATACTGGTTCAAGTGCGCCCTCATTGGCGGTCCAAATCCGTTCACCATTGGCCAGCCCAAGCGCCACGGTGCGGCCCGAATGGCTGCCGACATAGACTTTGTCACCGTTAATCACCGGGTCGCCGGTAATGTCACCGATGCGCGCCATGGAATAGCCGTCGCGCTGTCCCGCCACTTGCGAGTCCCACAGCCGCAATCCGCCTTTGCGGAACGCGCCCTGAACCTCGCCCGAGCCAAACGCGAACACGACATATTTCTCCGACACCGCAGGCGCAGGCGCGCCCATGACGTTGTGAAGGTTGGGCGTGGCCGACAATTGCCAGCGGATCCGGCCGCTATCCTTTTCCAAGGCCCATGCCAATTCATCGCCCGCGACAAGGTAAACCAGATCGCCGGCCACGGTTGGGGTGCCCGAGCCGGTGGCGCGCAGGTTTTGCTGCCACTTTTCGGCCCCTGTTGATGCATCAAGCGCGGTCATCAGGCCAAAACCCGACGAGATGTAGAGGGTGCCGCTATCATAGGCCAAGCCACCACCTGTGGCGTCTTTGGCAGAATCATTGGCTGGCACCAGATCACGGGACCACAGGGTTTCGCCGCTGGTCGACACGGCTGTGACGCGGGCCCCTGCATCCAATGTGAACACCCGTCCATCGGCAACAACCGGAGTAGCAGTAATGCGTTCTTTCCGGCCATCGCCTGCGCCGATTGACGTCGACCACGCCAGTTGCGGTGCCGCGGACAAGGCCGCATGGGCGGCACGGGTCTCCGGGGTGCCTGCGGATTGCGGCCAATCGGAATTGTTGCGCGTCGCGACAAGGGAAATCGGCTGGTTGCGATCACGGTTCGCGGCCTCGGCATCCGGGACAGCTTGCGGGATGCCAAGCACCTCGCGAATACCTTCGCGTTCGCCTTGCAGGATCGCTTCTTCCTTCGAACATGCCGACAGTGACACGGCCGTCACCAGCCCCAGAATTATCCCGTTTGGTTTCAAAGCCGAAGCCCCCCAAATTTACGCGTTTGCCCGAACCTTTTCAGGTCCGAGAGCGGACCGTTACCCGCCTTGTGCGGTCTGTGGCACGTCACCGCCCAAGGCCACAATCACTTGTGACGCGCGCCGACGCAAGCCTGCTGTCGCCTCGGCGTCGGCGGCAATGGCCGTCAGACGCTCCATCGCAGACGCGATATCACCGGTTTCGATGTCGATCATTGCCAATTGTTCTTCGGCCAAAAGCCGGGTCAGACCACTGGACATGGCAAGCGCCTGCAATCGGTTGCGGCGGTCTTCGGTGCTTAGCCCGGAGTCCGGCAGCGCAACCGCCTTGAGCGTCGCGATGCGGCGATAGACCGGATCGACGGTATCGCTGTCGGCCAACGCCAAAAGGCGCGCGGCGGCTTGTTGCGGTGTATCGTCGGCTTCCTCTGCAGCTGTCAGCAGGTCCAACACAGCCCCTGCCCCCGGGTTCGGTGCCTCGACCGCATCTAACGCCGATGCGCGCGCGGCGCGATCCTCGGCTTCAAGAGCCCCAAGAACGGCATCCCCAAACGCTTGCGCCTGCGATCGCTCTTGCGCCTTGCGCCATTCGTTCCACGCCGTCCCGCCCACGATCAGGGCCACGGCCAGAACCGCGATCCAGCCATAACGCCGCATCAAGCGGAACAGCCTGTCGCGCCGGACCTCTTCGGTGACTTCTTCGATAAAACTGTCTGTGTCGCTCACGCCCGATATCCTCTGCGTTTGCGCCCCTCTTAGCGTGTCGACCCCGGCCTGCCAAGGGGCCGGATTTGCGGCACGCGTGCCGCCGGCACAAACAAAACACGCGAACGCCGCGCCGCGACCGCGCATGATGGGTTTCTCATACCATTTCAACGCCGCCAAACTTGGCGATAGCCAGCGCCCCTTGTTGTCCGCGACACCCCAAGCTGTGGCACAATAGCCCATCTTGCAGCTAAAGGTTCAAAAGAGTAATCTAAACTGCATAGTTCAGACGTATACGGTATTGTAACAATTTGATACCGTCTCATTTGGTATCCGGACCGGCCCAGAGCCCGCGACAAAGGTTATATGATGCGACTTTTCCCAATTCTCGCCGCTGTTGTGGTTTCGGTTCTGGTTTATGCGTTCGTTTTCGAACGTGACCGGCTGACGGGAATGATTGTCGGCGATAGCGAACAGCGGGCCGAAACTTCGGGCCAGACAGGGTCTGACGCCGGACAGTCACAGCAGGACCAAGGTGGCCCGATCGGCGTGATCGCCGTGAAATCCACGGCCCGCACCATCGACAGCGCAGTGATTTTGCGCGGCCAGACCGAGGCTTATCGACAAGTGGACCTGCGCGCCGAGACCTCGGGCAAAGTCATCTCCGAGCCGTTGCGCAAAGGCGCGTTTGTGGAAGAAGGGCAGGCCCTGTGTGAGCTTGACCCCGGCACGCGCGCGTCTGCCCTTGCCGAAGCCCGGTCACGCCTGAGCGCCGCGCGCGCCAGCGTGCCCGAATCCAAGGCCCGACTGGAAGAAGCGCTGTCGCGTCTGGACGAGGCCCGTATTAACGACAATGCGGCCATTCGACTGTCGGAAGAAGGCTTTGCATCACAGACGCGGGCGGCGGCGACAAAGGCGGCGTTGCGTTCGGCCGAGGCGGCTGTCGAATCGGCGCGCACCGGTCTGGAAACCGCCCGGTCCTCTATCGATTCGGCACAGGCGGCTGTCGACGCGGCGGAAAAAGAGATCGAACGCCTGACGATAACGGCACCCTTTGCCGGACTGTTGGAAAGCGACACCGCCGAACTGGGCAGCCTTCTGCAACCCGGCGCGCTTTGTGCGACCGTCATTCAACTGGACCCTGTGCAATTGGTGGGTTTCGTCCCCGAAACCGACGTGTCGCGGATCGAGCCAGGCGCGATGGCCGGGGCGCGGTTGGCGTCAGGCGGCGAGGTTCAGGGCAAAGTGACATTCCTGTCGCGCCGCGCCGATGAAACAACCCGCACGTTTCGTGTCGAAATCCAGGTGCCCAACCCCGATCTGGCCCTGCGCGACGGCCAAACTGCGGAAATCGTGATTTCCGCCGCTGGCACCAAGGCCCATCTGGTGCCGCAATCGGCGCTGACGCTGGATGACGATGGCACCTTGGGTGTGCGGCTGGTCTCGGACGAAAACACCGCGCCGTTCATGCCCGTGTCCTTATTGCGAGACACTCCGAATGGAGTCTGGTTGTCTGGCCTCCCGGATGAGGCGAACGTGATTATCATCGGGCAGGAATATGTGACCGACGGAGTCAAAGTGACCCCCAGCTATCAGGAGCTTGGCCAATGACCGGTATCGTCGATTGGGCCGCCGCCCGCGCGCGGATGGTGGTTGCATTTATCGTGCTGTCCATCCTTGCCGGAACACTGGCCTATATCAGCCTTCCGAAAGAAGGCGAACCGGATATCGAAATTCCGGCGCTGTTCGTCTCGGTCCCGTTCCCCGGCATTTCCGCCGAAGACAGCGAGAAATTGCTGGTCAAGGTCATGGAAACCGAACTGAGCGATCTGGACGGTTTGAAAACCATGACCGGCACAGCCGCCGAGAATTACGCCGGCATCGCGCTTGAATTTGAATTCGGCTGGGACAAGGCCAAGATCATGGCCGATGTCCGCGACGCCATGAACGCAGCCGAAGCCAAGTTTCCCCAAGGCGCGGAAAAATATTCGATCTACGAAATCAATTTCAGCGAATTTCCGATCATCATCGTCAATTTGACCGGCGATGTGCCCGAACGCACCATGGCCCAATTGGCCAAGGACTTGCAGGATCGCCTTGAAGGGCTGGAGCCGGTTCTGGAAGCGGGGATTGCTGGCAACCGCGACGAGATGGTCGAGGTGGTGATCGACCCGCTGCGCCTTGAGGCTTACAACGTCACCGCCAACGAACTGATCAACGTGGTGCGCAACAACAACCTGTTGATTGCCGCCGGTGAGGTGGAAACCGCGTCAGGCACGTTTTCGGTCAAGATCCCGTCCTCGTTCGACGACACACGCGATATCTATGACCTGCCGGTGAAAACCAACGGCGACCGGGTGGTAACCCTTGGCGATCTGACGCGCATCAACCTGACCTTTGAGGACCGTCTGGGAACCGCGCGGTTCAACGGCGAAAAAACCGTGGCGCTTCAGGTGGTCAAGCGCAAAGGATTCAATATCATCCAAACTGCCGATCTGGTCCGCGAGACCGTGCGCGACGCACGCGCCGATTGGCCAGACGAGCTGAAAGCCGCTGTCGCGCTTGGCACGTCGAACGATCAATCGCGCACGGTCGAGTCGATGGTCAAACAGCTTGAGGGATCGGTTTTGACGGCGATTGCCCTTGTGATGATCGTCACACTGGCCGCGCTTGGTATCCGCCCGGCCCTGTTGGTGGGGTTTGCGATCCCGACCTCGTTCCTTTTGTGCTTTGCGCTTCTGGCGCTCATGGGCGTGTCGATTTCAAACATCGTGATGTTCGGCTTGATCCTTGCGGTGGGCATGCTGGTGGACGGGGCCATCGTGGTGGTCGAATACGCCGACAAACGCATCGCCGAGGGCGAAGGCCCGATGCATGCCTATGTTGCCTCGGCCAAGCGCATGTTCTGGCCAGTGGTCAGTTCAACCGCGACCACGCTTTGCGCGTTTTTGCCGATGCTGTTCTGGCCCGGTGTGCCGGGGCAATTCATGGGCATGCTGCCGGTGACGTTGATCTTTGTTCTGTCGGCCTCGTTGCTGGTGGCGTTGGTCTATCTGCCGGTCATGGGTGGCGTGACGGGGCGGTTGGAACGCTGGTTCAACAGCCGCACCGATGACATCGCGCAGGGGTTCTGGCTGTGGCATGGTCTGCTGTTTCCAATCGCCATCGCCGCGCTGATGCTGGCAGGCAGCACGGTGCCCGCGATTCTGACGCAGGTCGCCGACCAGTTCTCGCAAATGGACGCTGGCCGCATTTTCGGCTCGGTCATTCCGGTGCTGCTGAGTGTTTTTGTCCTTTTGCTGGGGGTTGCCGTGCTGGCGGCTGCCGGGTTATCGGCGGTGGTTGCCCTGCTATTGGGCTTGATGGCCTTGGGGCAGCGCGCGCGCCGCGGTCTTGGATGGCTGTTCGCGCGGGTCTTTCCCAAACGCGGGCCCGCGACCGTAAAGGCCGGCTATCACCGCAGCCCCTTTGGCCGTGTGATCCATGCGATCTCGGGCAACCCGGTGATGCCGCTGGTTGCATTCGCGCTGGTGTTCGTTCTGGTTGGCTCGGTCCTGATTTTCTACATCAACAACAACAAAGGCACCGAGTTTTTTGTCGAGTCCGAGCCGGAACAAGCCATCGTCTATGTCCGGGCCCGCGGCAACCTATCGCTTGAACAAAAGGACGAACTGGTTGCCCGCGTCGAGCAAAAGATCATGCAGCATCCCGGCGTTGAAACCGTCTTTGCCTTCTCGGGCGAAGGCGGGCTGAGCAATAACACCGGCGGCGCGGAATCCCCGCTTGATACAATCGGGCAGGTGCAACTTGAAACCATTCCGTGGGAAGACCGCCCACAAAACCGCGAAACATGGTTTACCATCCCGCTTGTCAATTTCGAGGTCACCCGCGCAGTCAGCGCTGACGCGTATGACGGCGACACCATCATCAGCGAGTTGACCGAAGAACTAGAAGCCCTGCCAGGCATCAAGATCGAAATTCTGGCCCAAGCGCGTGGCCCGGCCTCGGCCAAGCCGGTGCATTTGCGACTGAAAGGCGACAACTGGCAAGAGTTGCAAGACGCAACCATCATGGCGCGCGAAAAGTTCGACACAACCTTCGGCCTGACCCAGATCGAAGACACCCTGCCCCTGCCCGGCATTGATTGGCAAATCGACGTCGATGTCGAAAAAGCCGGCCGCTACGGCGCGGATGTCGCCACGGTGGGCGCGATGGTGCAGCTTGTGACACGCGGGATATTGCTGGATACGATGCGTGTTCCCTCGTCCGACGAAGAAATCGACATCCGCGTGCGCCTGCCGGAACAAGACCGGGTGCTGTCCACGCTGGACACCTTGAAGGTGCGCACACAGGACGGATTGGTGCCGCTTTCAAACTTTGTGACCCGTAAACCGGTTCAGAAACTGGCACAGATCGACCGCGTGGACCAAACCCGCTATTTCGACGTCAAGGCTGGCGTTGCCGACGGGCTGACAACCAGTGTTGAAACCGAAGACGGCACCGCAACGCAGGTTCCGGTCACCGCAAATGAACGGATCGCGCAACTGACCGAATGGTTGGACAGCGGGGTTTTGCCCGACAGCGTCGAATACCAATGGACAGGCGACCAAGAGGACCAAGCTGAATCCGGCGCGTTCCTGCAAAAAGCGTTCGCAGGGGCCTTGGGCCTGATGTTCATCATCCTGCTGGCGCAGTTCAACAGCGTTTACAACGCGGTTCTTGTGCTGCTGGCGGTGGTGTTGTCCACCACCGGGGTGCTGATCGGGATGCTGGTGATGGGCCAGCCGTTTTCGATTATCATGACCGGCACCGGCATTGTGGCCTTGGCCGGGATCGTGGTGAACAACAATATTGTGCTGATCGACACCTATCAGGAATACAGCCGCTACATGCCAAGGGTCGAGGCGATCACTCGCACCGCCGAAGCGCGCATTCGCCCCGTATTGCTGACCACGATCACCACGATGGCCGGGCTTGCGCCGATGATGTTCGGCCTCAGCCTTGATTTCGTGAACGGCGGCTATTCCTTCAACTCACCGACCTCGCTGTGGTGGAAGCAACTTGCAACGGCGGTGGTCTTTGGACTTGGGATCGCGACGATGCTGACCTTGATCTTCACGCCATCCATGCTGGCGCTGCGCGTTTGGGCGGGCACCTATGTGCTTTGGATATCGCGTGGGCTGGCCGCCCTGTCGATGGGCCGCGCCAGCCGCGCGGCGCAGGATTGGGCACTGCAAACCGCGGCAGGCCAGGTCAAATCGCCCGAGCTTCTTTGGCCGATCGAGGAGATGGGTGACGATGATGGCCAAACGGTCCAACGCCCCGACCTTTCAGAGATCACAAAAGAGTTGAAGGGACACGATGCGAACGGCAATCCGCTGCGCGCAGCGGAATAAGCGCGGCGGCGCTTAGCTGTTTGGCGCCTCACCTTCACCACGCGCCCGCGCTGCCGCATCCAGCCCCGACCACCACGCCGCATAGCTACTGCTGGCCGGGTGTTGGCCGCTCTCATCGACCGCGCCATCGGCCCACCACACCGGGCCACACTCGCCCAAGCGGCGTTTGGCGGCGTCAACATCGGCCCGAGCGCGGTTCTGGTCTTCCTCGGATTGGGCCACCTGCGCGGCGCGCCGGGCCTGCATCAAGGCCTTGATCGCAGCGCGGCGTTCCTGATCGGACAGCGATGGATCGGTTTTTCGCCACAGCCGCCCTTTGGACACGAAATAGCGGCCATCGGGGGTTTCGGGGTAATCCCGTCTGCGGCTCATGCGGCTTCTTCGGCCTGCTGGCGATGCCACAGGCTGGCATAGCGGCCCTGCCGCTCCAACAACTCGGCATGGGTGCCCTGTTCCACGATCTGCCCGTCTTCCAGCACGACGATCCGGTCGGCATCCGCCACCGTGGACAGGCGATGCGCGATGGTGATCACAGTTCGCCCCTGCCCGGCGCGCTTCAACGCGCCCTGAATGTCACGCTCAGTTTCGGTATCCAAGGCACTGGTCGCCTCGTCCAGTAGAAGGATCGGCGGGTTCTTGAGCAAGGTGCGGGCAATGCCCACGCGCTGCTTTTCACCGCCTGATAGTTTCAACCCGCGTTCGCCCACCTGCGTGTCATAGCCATCGGGCAGGCTTTGGATGAAATCGTGGATTTGCGCGGCTTTGGCTGCGGCCTCAACCTCGGATCGGGTGGCGCCATCCCGGCCATAGGCGATATTGTAGCCCACCGTATCGTTGAACAAAACCGTGTCCTGAGGGACCACACCAATGGCTGCATGAAGGCTCTCTTGGGTCACATCGCGCAGGTCTTGCCCATCAATCGTGACCGCCCCGCCCTGCACATCGTAAAAGCGAAACAGCAAACGGCCTATGGTCGATTTGCCCGACCCCGAAGGCCCAACCACCGCCACCGTCTGCCCGGCGGGCACCCGTAGCGACACCCCTTTCAGGATAGGCCGGGCCGGATCGTATCCAAAGAAAACATCGTCCAGAACCACTTCAGCCCCTTGGACATTTAGAACTTTTGCGTCTGATTTATCGGTGACATCCGGGGCTTGCTCTAACAATCCGAACATTTCCCCCATATCGACCAAGGACTGGCGGATTTCACGATACACCGTTCCCAGAAAGTTCAACGGCATGGTGATCTGGATCATGTAGGCGTTGACCATCACGAAATCACCCACGGTCATATTGCCATTTTGAACACCCACAGCCGCCATCACCATGACCGCCACCAACCCGCCAGTGATCAGCAAGGATTGCCCGAAATTCAAAAACGCCAATGAGTATGAGGTTTGCAAAGCCGCCCGTTCGTAGCCTTCCATCGCCGCATCATAGCGACTGGCCTCGCGGGATTCCGCCCCGAAATACTTGACCGTTTCAAAGTTCAAAAGGCTGTCGATGGCCTTTTGATTGGCGTCGGTGTCTTGATCGTTCATCTGCTTGCGCAGCTTCACCCGCCATTCCGTGACCTTGAAGGTAAAGGCGACATAGGCCGCGATCACCCCGACCACGACAACCAAATACCAAAAGTCGAACAGCGTCCACAACACGATGGCGATCATCAACAGTTCCAGCACCAGCGGGCCGATGGAGAACAGCAAGAACCGCAGCAAGAATTCAACGCCCTTGACCCCACGCTCGATGATCCGGCTAAGGCCACCCGTCTTGCGGGTGATGTGATAGCGCAGCGACATGCGGTGGATGTGCTGAAACGTCTCCAGCGCCAATTGCCGCAAGGCCCGTTGCGCCACGCGGGCAAAGATCACGTCGCGCAGTTGTTGGAACCCGACATTCATCAACCGCGCCATGCCATAAGCCACGGTCAGGCCCACGGCTCCAAAGCCCAGCATCCAAGCCGCCGCGTCGCTTTCACCGGACAAGGCATCGACCGCCGCCTTATAGAAAAACGGCGTGCCCACAGCGACCACTTTGGCAACCACCAAAGCGATCAGCGCCAGCACCACGCGGCGTTTGACCCATGCCTGTTCTTTTGGCCACAGATAGGGGGCGACACGGCGGATCGTGGCCCAGCCATCGGCGGGCATTTCGGTGGTGGTAACGGTGTTCCGACGCATCAAGCGATCCGATTTTATTTCCTAAACCAACAACCTAGGTCCGCCCCCACCAGAAGACCACCCCGCATTGCATGCCGCCGGGCTGTGATCGGCTGTGGCTGAGGGCGCTGTTGCGCTTACTGGTCTTGCGGGACGGTAAAGATTTGGCCGGGATAGATCAGATCCGGGTCGCGAATACGGTCCCGGTTGGCCTCGAAGATACGCACATACATCGGCCCCTCGCCATAACGGTCGCGCGAAATTTCCCACAGGGTATTGCCGGGTTGCACCGTGACAGCCCGTGCTGTTTGTGCCGTCTTTTCCTGCCCATCAACCAAGGTGCGGTCTTCGCGTTTGAACGGGGTTTCCACCCGCGACATGACAGTGCCGTCGGAATCCATCTCATCGACACGCAGGGTGTAAACACCAGTATCGACCTGAGGCAGATCGCTGCGCCAACCGCCATCGGGTGCAATCTGCGACGACGCCACCGGCTGATTGTCCAGATAAACACGCACAAACCCGTCCCCCTGCGCGCGGCCCGACAAGACAACGTCGCCCTGATCGGAATAGGTGATCGCATCCAGCGCCACACTCGACATTACCTCAGGGGGGGCCTCGGTGGCGGCAGGAGGCTGCAAAACGCGCACGCCGCTTTCGTCGGACAACAACACCGCCTGCTGCGGCGGGTCTTGCGTATCAATGGGCTGCTCTTGCGTCTGTCCGTCGTCTGTCACGGCTGGCGTCGCCTGTTGTGCCTCATCGGCGGGCCGCACCTGCGCCTGTTCTGCCCGGGTGGGCATAGGGGCGATAATCACCTCATCGGAGGATGGAACATCCTCGCCAGTGTCGGGTGAGCGCATCGACAACGACAAAACCCGTGGCTGATTGCTTTGCTCAAGCGACAGGAATTCGACAAATTCACCGCCAGCATCCGGCATCAGGATTTTCAGCGTTTCGCCGTCCACAAGGATCGAGGTTTCCCAGTTCGTCTGTGAACGCCCCGCCACAAGCATACGCCCATCGGGCTCAAGTCGGAATGCGCTGATGCCGGGCGGATCTGGGACATCGGGCACCGATGGCGCAGTCACTTTCGAAATGTCAGAATTTCCATTTGAATCATTGACTTGCGGGGCGATATTCACGTCTTTCTCCACCCCATCCGGGGCCACGTTTTGCGCGTCGAACGTTCCCGAAAGATACAAACCTGCGCCGATCGCAAACGCGGTGCAAATCGCACCCACGGCGACAACCGGCCCGCCAATCAGTCCAGTGAATTTGCTCATGCCATCCCCCCGGCCGACCCGCACACCGCGTGCATGGTTGCCGGACCATAGCAACCCGGCTATCACGGGTCAAAACACGGCTTTGCAAAACAGGATTATTTTCATGGTGATGCGCTCTGTATGTGTCTTTTGCGGCTCGCGCAGCGGCGCTCGGCCTGCCTATAGCGCGGCGGCCACCGATCTGGGCCAGATGTTGGCCGATCAGGGGTGGCGGCTGGTTTATGGCGCGGGCGATGTCGGGTTGATGGGCACAACGGCGCGCGCCGCACAGCAGGCCGGTGGCCAGACATTTGGCGTTATCCCCGTGCACCTGATGCAACGCGAGGTCGGCAAACGCGACCTGAGCCAGTTTGTCGTCACTGAAAACATGCATGAACGCAAAAAGGTGATGTTCATGAATTCAGACGCCATCGTTGTCCTGCCCGGTGGGGCCGGATCATTGGACGAGTTTTTCGAGGTCCTGACATGGCGACAGCTTGGCCTGCATCAAAAGCCGATTTTCCTTTTGAATACAGAAAATTACTGGCAGCCGTTAACTGGCCTGATCGACCATGTGATCGCCGAAGGCTTTGCCGATGACAGCCTGCGCGATTTCATCCGAACGGTGGATGACCTTCAGGAACTTTCCAGCGCCCTGCGCGCGGCCCTGTCCTGACGCCAACTGGCCGCGGTGTAGATGGCCAGCGCGGTCCAGATCATCGCAAAGGCAATACCGTGCCACAGGCTGAACAACTCTTGGAAAATGAACGTGGCCACCAGAAATTGCAGCGTCGGGTTCAGATATTGCACCAACCCGACTGTGCCCAATCGCACCCGCCGCGCGCCATAGCTGAAAAGAACCAGAGGCAGGCCCGTCAGGATGCCCGAGAACATCAACAGGGCTGTATCCTGCCAAGAAGTGCCATAAGCGCCATGCCCGTCGGCATGGAACACCCACAGGACAATCAAGGCAATCGGGCTGAGGAACAACACTTCGGTCGTGACCGAGACCACAGGCCCCACATCCAACCCTTTTTTGGCCAACCCGTACAGGCCAAAGGATGTGGCCAAGATCAGGGCGATCCAAGGCGCCACGCCCAAGCCCACCGTCAAGGTCACCACCGCCGCCACGGCCAAGGCCACCGCCACCGCCTGCGCCCGGTCCAACCGTTCGCGAAACGCGATCATGCCCAACACCACCGCCACCAGCGGAAAGATGTAATAGCCAAGCGAGGCCTCCATGGCGCGGCCAATCTGGATCGAGGTGATGAACACGAACCAGTTGGTGGAAATCATCAACGCGGCAAACGCGATGACCAACGCCGAGCGCCACGACCGCAGCGCGATACGCACCAGCCCGAACCGCCCCTGCACACTTAAGACAGCGGCGAAAAAGATGAACGACCACAAGGTGCGATGCGCCAGAATTTCGATGGGCGGGATATGTTCCAACAGCTTGTAATACAGCCCGGACAGGCCCCAAACCGTGCAACAGGCAACGATTGCCGCCACACCTTTGATCGAATCGTTCATGCCGCGCCTGCCCTGTGTCCTGCTATGCCAGTCTTAAGTGCTGGCCCAGCAGGATCACAATGGCAAGGCCCAAAGCCCTGCCATCGCGGGCACCTATGGCGCGGCCATCATGCTTTTGCCAGTTCAACCTTCAACAACGTCTCGATCTTGTTGACCGGGTGATTGGTCATATCCTTGTCCACTTCGGCCACGACCTTTGCGCGCACGTCCTTGTGCAACCCATCCCGCAAAGCCCCCAGTGTTTTGGGTGGGGCCACCAGAACAAGTTTTTCGTAGGCCTTGCGCCCGGCCAAACGATACAGGATGTCCGACAAGTCAGAGGCGAACCGATCCTTGGCCAGAAGGTGCCAATCCGGGTCTTCCATGGCCGAGCGTTGCCCATTGCCGGTATCCGGCATGCGCCCCGGTCGGTCGCTGACTTGGTCGCCATGTGGTGGGTTTTCTTGGCTTTCCAGCCGAACAACCCGCAAGAACGGGTCTTGCCCATCGGTTACATTTTCAAGAAACATCGCTTTTTCGCCGTCGGCCACCAGAACCCAAACGCCATGCGCCAATTCGGTCATCGGTTTTCCTCCTGAGTCATTACACTTGTCATGACCTAAGAATGACAAACGCATCTGAAAAGGCGATAACCCAAATCAAGCAGGCATAAAAAACCCGCGCAGGGGGCCTGCACGGGTTTTCTGTTTGTATTGCGGTGGTCGCGATTACATGCGCGAGGCCACGTTTTCCCAGTTCACAAGGTTATCCAGGAAGTTTTGCAGGTAGACCGGACGCTTGTTGCGGAAGTCGATGTAGTAGGAATGCTCCCACACGTCGCAACCCAACAGCGCAGTCTGGTCAAAGCATAGCGGGTTCACGCCGTTTTCGGTCTTGGTGACTTTCAGGCTACCATCGGTGTCCTTGACCAGCCAAGCCCAACCCGAGCCGAACTGGCCGGCCCCTGCGGCGGCGAACTCATCCTTGAACTTGTCGACCGAGCCGAAGGATTCGACCAGCGCCTTTTCCAGCTCACCGGGCATTCCGGTGCCGCCGGGCGCCATCATTTCCCAGAACTGGGTGTGGTTCCAATGCTGCGACGCGTTGTTGAAAACACCGTTCTGCGCCACTGCGCCGGCCTGATAGGTGCCTTTGACGATGTCTTCGACGGATTTGCCGTCCCACTCGGTTCCGGCAATGGCCTTGTTGCCATTGTCGACATAGGCCTTGTGGTGGATATCGTGGTGATATTCCAGTGTTTCGCGGCTCATGCCGGATGCGGCCAGTGCATCATGCGCATAGGGCAGATCGGGTAGTTCAAATGCCATGTCAGGTCCCCTGTTCGTTATGAGAATTACATTTTACTACATGGTAGCCCCGGACCTCTAAGGTCAAGGGGCTGCCATGTATTTCCGCGCAAAACTCTCAGGAAAAAAGACCCACCTCACTGCCCGGCGCAGCCGCGCCTTTCAGCAGGTTGAACGCATACTCCGCGACCGAGCGGAAACAGATCACCTGCACGCTATCCTCGGTCGGCATCCACAGGGCGGCGGGGATCTGCGCCATGCGCGTGCGGCGGATCTCACCGGGGCCAAAGGCACCGGGGGTCATGTCCACCGGGCACAGCTTGGCAATCGCCTCACGCAGGGCGGCCGGATTGCCAGATAACCGGAACACCGCCCGCGCGTCAGACACATTGGCCACCAGATGATGGGTGCCCGACAACGCCTTGCGCAACTCCTCTTCGATTTGCGGGGCCGCGTCATAGGCCACGACCAACAGCAATTCATCGGGCGACATCCACGCCACCGAATTCCCCTTTGCGCCCGTGACCTCGCGCTGCCCCGGCACGGATGCACCCGTGGCGTCCTGCACCGCCGCCTTGACCGCGTCCGAGGCCAGATCGCCCCGCAAGGTAATCATGCCATGCAGGCCCGCCTCTTTGACCGCGACGAACCCGTCAAAGGATGCGCCGTTCAGTGCGCTGACTGCCTCAGACATTTTGCTTCTCCCCATTCTTGTCGTAAAAGACCGGGTCAACGATCTTGGCCTTGATCACCGTGCCATCCACCTTGGGGAAGTCCAGCACATCGCCCATCCGGTCCGGCCCGTTCAGAACCAGCCCCATGGCAATGCCCCGGCCCAATGTGGGCGAATGGTAGGTCGAGGTGACACGACCCTGCACATTGCGCTGCCCGTTGGCATTGGTGCCGTCGGCGGTGGCATAGGCCCCGTCTGGCAATGTGCTGCCGTCCAGCGTTTCCAAGCCAACCAGTTTCCAGCGGGTCGGATCGGTCATGTGGCTGCGCTGCTGTGCGCGCTTGCCAAGGTAATCCTCTTTCTTCTTGGAAATCGCCCAGTCCATCCCCAGATCTTGCGGGATCACGGTGCCGTCGGTTTCATCACCGATCATGATAAAGCCCTTCTCGGCGCGCATTACGTGCATCGCCTCGGTGCCATAGGGCGTCACGCCGAATTCGGCTCCGGCCTGCATCAGCATGTCCCACAGCGCGCGGCCATGAGAGGCCGGAACCGCCAGTTCGAACGACAATTCACCGGCAAACGAGATGCGGAACACGCGGGCCGGGATATCGCCCGTCAGCGTGATGTCCGTCCAGCCCATAAAGCTGAGCGCGTCGTTGCTGATGTCGTCATCGGTCAGCTTTTGCAGTACCTTGCGGGATTTGGGGCCAACCACGCCGACCTGCGCGAATTGCTCGGTCACGTTGGCGGTGTAAACCTGCCAATCCCACCATTCGGTCTGCAGCCATTCTTCCATATGGCCATGGATGTTGTCGGCCCCGCCGGTTGTGGTGTGACACAGGAACGTGTCCTCATCCAGACGGGCAACCACGCCGTCATCCATCAAGAACCCGTTCTCGTTGCACATCAGACCATAGCGGCAGCGGCCCGGCTTTAGCGTGGACATCATGTTGGTATACAACATGTCCATGAACTTACCGGCGTCCGGCCCTTTGACGATGATTTTGCCAAGGGTCGAGGCATCCAGCAGGCCAAGGCTGTCGCGGGTTTGCTTGATCTCGCGATTGACCGCGTCGTGCACCGTCTCCCCCGGTTTGAGGAAGCAATACGGCCTACGCCATGCGCCCACCGGCTCCCAATGGGCGCCATTGACGTCGTGCCATGCGTGCATGGGTGTTTTACGGATCGGCTGGAACGTTTCGTTGCGCGCCTCACCGGCGATCGACGACATCGAAATCGGTGTATAGGGCGGGCGGAACGTGGTGGTTCCGGTTTGCGGGATGCCCTGATTCAACGCGTCGGACAAAATGGCCAGACCGTTGATATTGCTCAGCTTGCCCTGATCCGTTGCCATACCAAGCGTGGTGTAGCGTTTGGCGTGTTCAACCGATTCAAAGCCTTCGCGCGCCGCAAGCTGAATATCCGACACCTTGACATCGTTCTGATAATCCAGCCACGCCTTCATGCGCAGCTTATAGTTTGCCCCCTGCGGCATCATCCAGACCGCTTGAA
>DATFJQ010000033.1:0-14298 GCA_035269125.1 Roseovarius sp. | reverse complement strand
GGCTTCATCTCGGGGGCGCTGTTTCTGTGTGTGGGTGTTATCTATGACCGGATGCACACCCGCGAGATTGACGCCTATGGCGGGTTGGTCAACCGAATGCCGGCCTATGCGCTGATCTTCATGCTGTTCACGATGGCCAATGTCGGCCTGCCCGGCACGTCCGGCTTTGTCGGTGAGTTCCTGACGCTTGTCGGCATTTTCCAGGTCAACACCTGGGTTGCGCTTGTGGCGACCAGCGGTGTGATCTTGTCGGCGGCCTATGCGCTGTGGCTCTATCGTCGGGTTGTGTTGGGCGATCTGATCAAGGAAAGCCTGCGCTCGATCAGCGATATGACAGGCCGCGAACGGGCAATTTTCGCACCGCTTGTGGTGATGACACTGCTGCTTGGCGTCTATCCCAGCCTTGTCACCGATATCATCGGCCCGTCGGTCGAAGCCCTGATTTCAAACTACGACACGGATCTGGCCGCGGCGCATGCCGCAAACCAGATCGCCGAAGCGTCGCATTAACGGAGGCCCTGAGACATGCAGGCTGATCTGAATATTATCCTGCCCGAGATCGTGATCTCGGTCTACGCGATCGCCGCTTTGCTGTTCACGGCCTATACGGGACGTGACAGGATGGCCGGGATGCTGCTGTGGCTGACGGCCGCCCTGTTCGCCGCGATGGCGCTGTGGATCGGAACCACGGGGCAGGGCACACGCACGGCCTTTGGTGGCATGTTCAACGATGACGGGTTTGCCCGGTTTGCCAAAGTGGTGATCTTGCTGTCGGCAGCGGCTGTTATGGTGATGGGGCAGGAATACATGATGCGCCGTAAAATCTTGCGGTTCGAGTATCCGGTCCTGATTGCCCTGTCGGCGGTTGGCATGATGCTGATGGTCAGCGCCGGGGATTTGATGGCGCTTTACATGGGGCTGGAGCTGCAATCGCTTGCGCTTTACGTGGTGGCGTCTTTGCGCCGCGACAGCGCCAAATCGACCGAGGCGGGCCTGAAGTATTTCGTGCTTGGCGCGCTCAGCTCGGGCTTGTTGCTGTATGGCGCATCGCTGGTTTATGGCTTTGCGGGCACGACCCTGTTTTCCGGCATCATCGAAGCGGCTGATGGCCAAGCGCCCGTTGGGCTGCTGATTGGTCTTGTGTTCGTGCTGTCCGGTCTGGCCTTCAAGGTCTCGGCTGTGCCGTTCCACATGTGGACCCCGGATGTGTACGAAGGGGCTCCGACGCCGATCACGGCCTTTTTCGCCACCGCGCCCAAGGTGGCCGCGATGGCGCTGTTTGCCCGTGTCGTGCATGATGCGTTCGGCGGTGTTGTCGGTGACTGGCAACAAGTGCTGGCCGTGTTGAGCGTTCTGTCGATGTTCCTTGGGGCTGTCGCGGCGATTGGCCAGACCGACATCAAGCGCCTGATGGCCTATTCGTCGATTGCCCATATGGGCTATGCGCTGATGGGTCTGGCCGCCGGCACTGTGTTTGGAGTGCAGGCCATGCTGATCTATATGGCGATTTACGTGACCATGAATGTCGGCACCTTCGCCTTCATCCTGTCGATGGAGCGGGACGGCCAGCCGATCACTGAAATTGCCAGTCTCAACAACTATTCGCGCGCCCACCCGGCGCGGGCCTTGGCGATGATGATCTTGTTGTTCAGCTTGGCCGGTGTGCCGCCGCTGCTGGGATTCTTTGGCAAGCTTTATGTGCTGCGCGCCGCGTATGAGGGCGGTTTGGCCTGGTTGGCGGTGGCCGGTGTGATCGCGTCGGTGATCGGGGCGTTCTACTATTTGCGGATCGTCTATTACATGTATTTCGGTGAAGAGCGCGAGCCGCTGGAAACGTCGCGCTCTCCGGTGCAGTGGAGTTTCTTGATGGTGTCGGCGGCGCTGATGCTATTGGGCATTATCAACATGTTCGGGGTTGAAGGCATGGCGCAGGCTGCGGCGGCAACCCTTGTCAACTGATCCGATTGGCCTGACGTATAAAAAAGGTGACGCGCCCTTGGCGCGTCGCTTTGTTTGTGGGCGCCCCGTTGGGGCGCGGCCTCCGGCGGGAGTATTTTGGGAACAATGAAATCGGGGTGCGACAGGCAGGACTGGCCCCTTGGTGTGGGGCGACGCATTTTGGCTGAGGTGGACAGCACCAACGCTGAAGCCGCGCGCATCGCCACAGATTTGACCGGGCCGGAGTGGATTTTAGCACAGAGACAAACTGCGGCGCGCGGGCGCAGGGGGCGGCCCTGGACCAACCCGCCGGGTAATTTTGCCGCGACATTGGTGATGCGTCCGACGGAAAGCCCTGATCAGGTGGCCTTGCGGTCTTTCGTGGCCTCATTGGCGTTGTTTGATGCGTTTGTGGCGGCGACCGGCCGGGCCGACGGGTTGGCCTTGAAGTGGCCCAACGACGTTTTGTTGAACGGTGGCAAGCTGGCGGGAATTTTGTTGGAAAGTGCGGGCAGTGCGGCGGGTCTTTCGTATTTTGCGATCGGGATTGGCGTGAACCTTGCCCAAGCGCCATCACCGGATGAGGTGGAAGTGCAGGCATTGCGGCCTGTTTCGTTGCTATCGGAAACCGGAATTACGGTGACACCAGAGGATTTTCTGGATCTGTTGGCCCCGGCCTATGCCCGGTATGAAGATCAGTTCACGACCTATGGGTTTGCGCCGATCCGAACCGCATGGCTGGACCGGGCGGCGAAACTGGGGCAAGATATCACCGCCCGTACCGCGCGTGACACCTTTACGGGCAGGTTCGAGACAGTGGACGTGGCTGGCAATCTTGTTTTAACAACAGCAAAAACCCGGCACGCCATTCCGGCGGCCGAGGTGTTTTTCTGAAAGGGGCACCATGCTTCTGGCCATAGATTGCGGCAACACCAATACTGTATTCTCGATTTGGGATGGCAAGGAATTTTTGTGCACGTTACGCACGTCGACACATCACGCGCGCACAGCCGATGCCTATTTCACTTGGTATTCCACCTTGGTCAAACATTACGGGATCGAGGCGGAGATCACCGATGTCATCATCTCGTCCACGGTGCCGCGGGTGGTGTTCAACCTGCGTGTGTTTGCCGACAGGTTTTTTGGCTGCCGGCCTTTGGTGGTGGGCAAACCGGAATGCCTGTTACCCCATGGGCCGCGCGTTGACCCGGGCACGCAGGTGGGGCCGGACCGGGTGGTCAACTCAACCGGGGCCTATGACCGGCATGGCGGGGACCTGATCGTTGTGGATTTCGGCACAGCGACCACGTTTGACGTTGTGGCGCATGATGGGGCTTATGTGGGCGGCGTGATTGCGCCCGGCGTCAACCTGAGCCTTGAGGCCCTGCACGCCGCCGCCGCCGCGCTGCCGCATGTGGATGTAACCATGCCGCCCAAGGTGATTGGCACGAATACCGTGGATTGCATGCAATCGGGGGTGTTCTGGGGTTATGTCGGCCTTGTGCATGGTATTTGCGACCGCATACGCGCCGAGTATGATCGCCCGATGCGAATTATCGGAACCGGCGGGCTGGCACCTTTGTTTGCACAGGGCGAGATGCTATTTGATTTTATTGAAGATGATCTGACAATGCACGGGCTGGCCGTGATCCACGAATTCAACAAGAAAGCAGAGAATGCATGAGCAGTGACAGACTGATCTACCTGCCCCTTGGCGGGGCGGGCGAAATTGGCATGAATGCCTATGTTTACGGATATGGCGCACCGGGCAAGGAACGTCTGATCCTTGTCGATCTTGGTGTGACCTTTTCCGATATGGATACCAGCCCCGGTGTCGATCTGATTTTCCCCGACATGACTTGGTTGATTGAACGCCGCGATCAATTGGAGGCGGTGTTCATCACCCACGCGCACGAAGACCATGTGGGCGCGGTGGCACAGTTCTATGAACATCTGGGCGCGCCGGTATACGCGCGGGCCTTCACAGCCAATATCGCCCGACGCAAGATGACCGAGTTTGGCTATTCCGAGAAATCGGTGCGCACCGTGTCGGCGTGGCCCGAGGTGACGCAGGCGGGGCCGTTCAGCGTGGGTTTTGTGCCGATCTCGCATTCCATTCCCGAAAGTTCCGGCTTGGTCATCGACACGCCCGCCGGACGGGTTGTGCATTCAGGTGATTTCAAGATTGATGCAAACCCGGTGGTCGGAGAGCCGTTCGATCCTGATCTGTGGGCCAGCTTGGCCGAGCCGGGGGTCAAGGCGCTGATGTGCGATTCGACCAATGTGTTCAGCACCCATGCAGGTCGATCAGAAAGCGCGCTTGGCCCGGATATCGAAGCACTGGTGGCGGGCGCCAAGGGCATGGTTGTCGCCACGACCTTTGCCAGCAACGTGGCGCGGGTCAAAACCTTGGCCGAAGCGGCGGATCGCGCCGGGCGTTCGGTGTGTTTGCTGGGCCGGGCGATGCGGCGGATGATTGAAGCCTCGGTTGAAACGGGTGTTTTGACCAGCTTTCCGAAAACCATAAGCCCCGAGGAAGTCAAAGAAATTCCGCGCGAGAACGTGATGCTTCTGGTCACCGGCAGCCAAGGTGAGCGGCGCGCGGCAAGTGCGCAACTGGCGCAGGGCAAGTATCAGGGCATCAGCCTGAAAGAGGGCGATATGTTCCTGTTTTCGTCCAAGACGATCCCCGGCAACGAACGTGGCGTCATCAAGATCATGAACCAGTTCAGCGAGATGGGCGTTGACGTGGTGGATGAAAACAGCGGCAAATACCATGTGTCCGGCCATGCGAACCGGCCTGACCTTGAGGCGCTGCAAGATCTGCTGAAACCAGATGTCGTGGTTCCCATGCATGGTGAACACCGCCACTTGCGTGAGCATGTGAAAGTGACCAAATCCAAAGGTCGGCAGGGTGTTCTGGCGATCAACGGGTCCATGGTGGATCTGACGGGGGGCAAGGCCCAGATTTGCGATTACGTCGAAACTGGGCGCACCTATTTGGACGGCAGCATCAAGATCGGTGCGTTGGACGGGATCGTGCGCGATCGGATCCGGATGGCTCTGAACGGGCATGTTTTGGTCAATGTCATTCTGGACGAAGCGGACGAACCTTTGGGAGAACCTTGGTGCGAAATCAAGGGCCTGCCCGAAGAAGGCCGAAGCCGCGCGCCCTTGGTCGACGTGCTGGAAGAAGACCTGAGCCAATTCATGGGCCGGGCTGGACGCAGAACAATGGCCGACGATGAAAAGCTGGAGGAGGGGTTGCGCAAGATCACCCGCCAAACAGCCCAGACAGAGATTGGCAAGCGGCCCGAAGTGACCGTGATCATTAGCCGATTGAGCGAATAGGGTGGGTTCGCGTGCGGGCGGGCCCTAGGGCTTTGCCATGCGCGGGCATCAAGTATCAGAAAACAAAAAACCAGCCGTGAAAGCGGCTGGTTTTTTTCTTGTCTCGGCTGGCAGACCGTTGCCTCTGTCGGGGATTTACCCGGTGCGGCGTTCGTCAAAGCTCAGCGCGATAAAGCTTGGCATGTGGTCGCCCATACCGACAACCTTGTTATGACCATTGCCATTGCCATTGCCATTCCCGTTGTCCGACCGGCCACGCCCGCTGCCGCCACGGCGCGACCGTGTTGATTTCTGTGGGCTATCGTCCTGCGGTTTTTCAGCAACCTTTTCGGGTGCGGCTGCAGGTGCGGGCGCGTCGGCCTTCGTGGCCTCCGACGTTTGCGACTCTGCCGTATCGTCGGTTTTAGGCTTCGCGGTGCTGCGGCGGCTGCGTGATTTGCGCGGCGGTTTATCGTCGCTCTTGCTGTCCTCAGCCGTCCCGGCGTCGGCAGTGGGCGCGGCCCCCTTGATTGGGTTGTCGATGCGCGGCACCTCTTTCTGGATCAGGCGCTCAATATCTTCGAGGTTCTTTTCATCGCGTGGGGCGCAGATCATCATCGTCTTGCCTTCGCGACCTGCGCGGCCTGTGCGACCGATACGGTGCACGTAATCTTCGGCATGGCCGGGAACATCAAAGTTGAACACGTGGCTGACTGCGGGCACGTCCAGTCCGCGCGCGGCCACATCTGATGCCACGAGAATTTTCAAATCGCCCGCGCGGAACCCGTCCAGCGTGCGGGTTCTTTGCGATTGGTCCAGATCCCCGTGGATTGGCGCTGCGTCGTAGCCATGTTTCTTGAGCGATTTGGCCACGGTATCGACATCGATCTTACGATTGCAGAACACGATGGCGTTTGTGCATTTCTCGCCCTCACCGTCGATCAGCGCCCGCAGCACATTGCGCTTTTCGCTGTCGGCCCGGTCGCGGCGCGAGGGCTTGAACATCACCACGCCTTGCTCGATCGTCTCGGATGCTGTGGCCTGACGGGCCACTTCGATGCGCTCGGGATTTTGCAGGAAGGTATTGGTGATGCGCTCGATCTCGGGGGCCATGGTGGCCGAGAAAAAGAATGTCTGACGGGTGAAGGGCGTCAGGCTGAAGATGCGTTCGATATCAGGGATAAAGCCCATATCAAGCATTCTGTCGGCCTCGTCCACGACCATGATCTGGACGCCGGTCAGCAACAGCTTGCCGCGTTCAAAATGGTCCAGCAGGCGGCCCGGCGTCGCGATCAGAACGTCAACGCCCTTGTCGATCAGCTTGTCCTGTTCCTTGAAGCTGACGCCGCCGATCAGCAACGCTTTGGTCAGCTTGAGGTGTTTGGAATAGGTGTCGAAGTTTTCGGCCACCTGTGCGGCCAGTTCCCGTGTCGGACACAGCACAAGGCTGCGTGGCATCCGGGCGCGGGCGCGACCACGGGCCAGAAGCGACAACATGGGAAGGGTGAAGCTGGCGGTTTTGCCGGTGCCGGTCTGGGCGATACCCAAAACATCGCGCCCTTCAAGGGCGGGGGGAATCGCTCCGGCCTGAATCGGCGTCGGTTCGGTGTAACCGGCCTCTTCAATTGCTTTAAGGACCTTGGGGTTCAGGTTGAGATCAGAAAATTTTGTCATGTGTGTCCGTGGTTTGCGGACACGATCCTGGCCCGCACGTCTGTTCAGGGTCGGGCCCGTTTAGCCCTGTGGTTCATCACATCTATGACCCTTGGACTGCGTTTAGCGGAAATCGGGGGGGCGGGTCAATGCAGGCCCGGTTTGGCAGGCGAATCCGGCACATCGGGTGGCACATGTTGTGGATTGGGTGACAGGTTAACCGTAGTCTGGGAAATGCCGCGCGCGTTTACGGTCAAGATCCAACGCGATGTCGTGCAAATGGCCATGCGCCGCCAACCGCGCGCGCAGGTCCGGCGTGGCGGTGCAGACCTCGGCAAAGAAGGCCTCAAGCGCGGGCTCGCCTTGTTCGGCTTCTAGTAGGGTGAACAAGGCGTTCATCGTCAGGCTTTCGCTGCCCGAGGCGGGCGGCGGTTTCAGGCCGTCACGGTACGAGCCTTGGTGCAGGCGAAACCGATAGGCCGCCCGCCAGCGTTCCCAGTCAGGGGCGTGCAGGTGGCACAGCACGGTGTCGTCCAGCGTTGCCGGGGCGGGATCTTTGGTCTTGCCGAAAAAGGCGTTGTGAATGCGCAGACTGCTGTCGGGCAGGCCGGTGCGCACAAACACTTTGCCCGCCACATGGCTTAGAAATCCGCCATTCAGATGCGCGCCATAGGTGGGATAGATTTGGGCGGTCTGGTCGCGGCGTTCGCCTTGGAACGGCGAACAGCCCTTGAACCATGTATGCCCGGCTTCGGGCGGGTTGGCGGGATCGGCGGCCATCGCCTCGATCGGGCGAATGCGCGCGCTGCGCGTGGTGTCGGTCAGGGCGGCCAGCTGCGCCGCAATTGGCGCGGTGGGCCACAGGAATTCATCCACATCGATATGCGTCAGCCAATCCACCTGCGGGCGTTTGTTCAGGCAATGGGTGGCGTTCATTGATTGGCGTGGCTGGTGGGCGTCGGGGCGGGATTTGCCCCGGCGTTTCCAATAGCCCGCATCGCAGACTGTCACCCGACATTTTGGATGCGCCTTGAGCGCGGCAAAGGCCTGCGGGTTGTCTTGATCCAGATAGATATGCAGCCGGTGCGCGCCCAGATCCAGATGGTGGGCGGCAAAGTTCAGTATGTCGGTGGTATCGGCCTTGATCGTGGCGACAAGGCCCCAGCTGGGATCGGTCATGCGGGCAGAATGCGGTCAGCGGGGAAGACGTGCAAGGGGCGGCTGGCATGTGGCCACGAAAAAGGCGCCACTGCCGGGGCAGGGCGCCTTGCACTGTCGTGTGATGCCGATCAGGCTTTGGGTGTGTCGCCTGCGGGTTTCGGCGCGGCGGCTGGTTTTTCCGCGGCTGCGGCGGGTTTGGCCGCTCCGCCCGACTTACCGTTCAACGGGTCGTCCTGACGCTGCACGGAACCTTCGAAATGGGCCCCGGATTCGATGGCGATGGTCTTGTGGATGATGTCACCCTCGACCCGCGCGGTTGAGCTGAGGCGCACCTTGAGGCCGCGCACACGACCCACGATACGCCCATTGATCACCACGTCATCGGCAATGACTTCGCCCTTTATGGTGGCGCTTTCGCCGATGGTCAGCAGGTGGGCGCGGATATCACCCTCGACCGTGCCTTCGACCTGAATGTCGCCGGTTGTCTTGAGGTTGCCGGTCACTTGAAGGTCCGTGGACAGAATGGATGCCGGTGGCTTGGCCTTGGGGCTGGAAGCCTTGAATTCGGTGCTGGCCTGTTCGGGGCGGGCGGCCTGCGGCGCGTCGGCGCCCGGTGCCGTGCGCGGCTTTTCGTCTGTCTTTGGGCCGGGTTCGTTGATTTTGCTTTTAGAAAACATCTTTAGCAGCCTTGATATAGATCATGGGATTGACGGCCTTGCCGCCGACACGGACTTCGTAGTGTAGATGCGTGCCCGTGGAACGTCCAGTGTTCCCCATAGCAGCAATTTTCTGGCCACGCGAGACCCTTTGGCCCTTCTTCACGAAGAGTTTCGAGTTATGCGCATAGCGGGTTTCGATGCCGAACTCGTGTTTGATTTTTACCATGCGGCCATATCCAGATTGCCAGCCTGCGTGAATCACGACGCCATCGGCGGTTGCATAAATCGGGGTGCCGTGAGGGGCCGCGAAGTCGGTGCCCTTGTGCATCCGGCCCCACCGCATGCCAAAGCCCGATGTATAGCGAAAAGAGCCTTTGAGCGGCACTGCAAACGGCGCCTTTTGGGCGGCGATGCGATACAGGTTCAGGCGATCCATCTGGTTGAGAATGCGATTGGCGCGCAGGGCGTCCGCCGAAGGGTCTTCGCCGCGTGTGGAGAAGCTGAGCGGCATCAATGGCCCGCCTTGCCCCGAGTAGCCGCGGCGCACCTCGTCCAACAGGGAATCGGTATTCAGACCGGCGGCGCGGAACATCTTGTCGAGCGGTTCGACCGAGATCGTCATCGCCTCTTCAAGCTGGCGGAAAATCTGTTCGTTGCGGTCTTCCAGATACTTGATCTGGGCGGCCATTTCATCGGCGTGCAGCAATGCGTTTTGCGCATTTTCGGTGATCTTGTCGCGTTCGGTGGCGGTGTCGGCCAATGCGGCGGCCAGGAAATCAAGGGTGCTGTCGTCGCTTGTGGTGGCTGCGGCGTCACCGGGGGCCACACCTTGGGTGTCGAGCGCCAAGGCCAATTGCTGTGCTTCATCACGCGCGTCCTGCCGCTCGGTCATGGTGCGGCGCAGGGTCGTTTGAATGACTTCAATCCCGGTTTCCAACTCGCGGCGGCGGGTTTCCGAACTTAGCAATTCGGATTGCATGACCGAGATCTGTTCGAGCGCGGAGTTGAAACGCTCTTGTGCGGCACGCGCTTCGGAAGCGCGGCTATCACGTTCCGAGGCCAGCGCGTTCAGTCGCGCCTCATAAGTGCGTTGATCGCGTTTGGCCTGTTCGCGGAAATTGCCCGACCCGATGCTGTCCATCAACAAGATCGAAGTGGCGATGATGGCCCATGCCATGATGGCCGAGGCCCCGGCAAACGCCATGATCTGTGACACCGGCCCAAGCCGGATGAAGCGGGTGTCGGTGTCGGATTTCAGGAATACCCGGCGTTCGGGAAAATACCGTTCGAGCAGGGCATGCACCCTGATGGCAAGTCTTGTCCGCAAGATCTCAGTCCCTATTCAACCCTACTCACGCGCGGCGCTGTTCAGAATTGGTCATCTTGGGTGACCACGCGCCTTCACCGTGGGGTTACCGAGTGCTTAAGCTTTGATCAAGTTTTTTGGGGCAGCGTGGCCCAAATTTGGGCCAAATGCCGCTGGCCCGGCAAAAAACCGCCGATTTGCAAGGGCTTGTCTAGCCTTTTGCAGAGGGTTGATTGGCCAGCGGCCAGTAGAAATCCGGCGGCAGGCCAGCCTCGGCGCGCTTTTCTTCGTTGAAGGGCGGTTTGAGGGGGCCGTGAAAATAGCGGCGCACCAGATCGTGAAACACCTCTTTGGGGTCAAGGTCGTGCCGTCCACACAAAAAGTGAAACCATTTTGAGCCATAGGCCACATGGTGCACCTCTTCGGCATAGATCACCTGCATCGCCTCGACGGCGCGGGTATCCCCGGCCTTGGTGAAAATGTCGATCATCCCCGGGGTGACATCCAGACCGCGCGCTTCCAGCACCATCGGCACCACGGCCAGCCGTCCCATCAGATCCTGTGCCGTGTCTTCGGCGGCACGCCACATGCCTGCATGGGCGGGCAAGGCGCCGTAATGGCTGCCATTTGCTTCAAGGCAATCGCAGATCAAATTGAAATGTTTGGATTCTTCGTCGGCCGATTTGACCCAATCGTCGTAAAATCCGATGGGCATAGGGACATGACCAAAACGCGCGATGATGTCCCAGTGCAGATCCACGGCATTCAGTTCGATATGCGCCACGGCATGCAAGATGGCCAACCGCCCTTGCGGGCTGCCGGGGCGGCGGCGGGGCACGTCGCGCGGGTCCAGCAATTCGGGCCGGTCAGGGCGCGCCGGTTGCAGGGGCGGCGCGCCTTCGCCAACGGGGATGTCTTGCCCCGCCGCGCGCGCCGCAAACCATGTTTGCGCGTGGCGCCGCGACAGGGCGGTCTTTTCGCGCCCATCCGCGGTGGTCAGAACCTCAACCGCCATTTGTGTCAGGGTTTGGCCACTCACAGCGATTTCACCGCCTCCAGAACCTCTTCGGCGTGGCCCGGCACTTTGACCTTGCGCCAAACCCGGGCGATTTGCCCGGTGCTGTCAATCAAGAAGGTCGAGCGTTCGATGCCCCAGAACTTTTTGCCATACATGCTTTTTTCTTTCCACACGCCGTATTGTTCGCAAATGTCACTCTCGGCATCCGACAAAAGCGGTACACCCAGTTCGTGCTTGTCACGGAATTTTTCGTGCTTGGCCACCGTGTCTTTCGAAATGCCCATGACAGTCGCCCCGGCGGCCTGAAATTCGGCCTGAAGGGCGGTGAAGGCCAGCGATTCTTTGGTGCAGCCCGATGTGTCGTCGCGCGGATAAAAGAACAGAACCACGGGCGACGGGCGCAGCGCGGACAGGGTGACTTGATCCCCGCCGTCGCGGGGCAGGGTGAAATCGGGGGCTGTTTGGCCGGTCTCGGACATGGGCTTTCCTTGTTATGCATTGCTGTTGCGCTCATATTAGCGCAGGACGGGCCGGAATAAAGGCATCAGGCAGGCGGCGGGCGATGGCCCGTGTGATTTCTTGGACGAAATGAGCGAGCAAGCACAAACCACAACGCGCAAATCTCTGGCCCGACGGGTTGGGGGCTGGGCGCTTGGGCTTCTGATCGTTGTGATGCTGGCAGCCGGGCTGCTTTTGAATTTTGCCGTTGGCCGGGATATCGCCGCGCCGGATTGGCTGCGCGCAAAGATCACCGAAAAGATCAATGCCGATCTTGAAGGGCTGTCGGTGCAGTTTGGCGATATGGCTATTCTAGTGGACAACGAATGGGTGCCACGTCTGAGCTTGCGCGATGTGGCGCTGCGTGATGCGGCGGGTGCGCCGATGGCCAGTTTGTCACAGGTGCATAGCGAGGTGGCGTTTGGCCCATTGTTGCGCGGCAAGGTGCAACCGGCAGCGGTGACCTTGTCGGGCGCGCGGCTGACGTTGCGCCGGTCCAAGGATGGCGCGGTCGGCGTCACCATGGGAGAGGCGGCCCCGACGGCTCAGAACGCGCCAAACATGGCCGCCTTGGTGGGGCAAATGGATGCCGTTCTGGAGCGCCCGCCTTTCGCCGCCCTGCGCGAGATCGAGGCGAACAATCTGACCATTCGCTACGAGGATGCCCGCGCCGGACGGGCGTGGAGTGTGGATGGCGGCCGCGTTAACATGAGCCGTGACGGCGAAGATCTGACCATTCGCGGGGATTTTGCCCTGTTGGGGGCCCGCGATTACGCGACGACGCTGGCGATGAATTATCAGGGGCGCGTCGGCCAGACGACTGGCGATTTGGGCATAACGTTTGAGGATATGCCGGCGCGCGACATTGCCGGACAAACGCCTGCGCTCAGCTGGCTGGCGGCGCTGGATGCGCCGATCTCGGGCTCGATGCGCGTGTCTGTGGATGACAGCGGGGCGGTGTCGGGCCTGTCTGCGACGCTGGATATCGGGGCGGGTGCGGTTCAGCCCAACGAGGCGACCACACCGATTTCATTTAGCAAAGCGCAGACCTATTTCACCTACGATCCGGCCCAGCAGGTGTTGCGCTTTGATGAAATTGCGGTGGACAGTCAGTGGATGACCGCCCGGATCGAGGGCCGGGCCTATTTGGTTGGGATGGAACAGGGCTGGCCCGACGAGTTGTTGGGTCAGTTTCAGGTCAGCGCCCTAAGCGCCAATCCCGATGATGTTTACCCCGCACCGGTGACGCTGGATAGCGCGGTTATGGACATGCGGCTGCGGCTTGAGCCGTTTGAATTGAGCCTTGGACAAGCCGCGCTGTTGGACAAGTCCGAGAGGATGGTGCTGTCGGGCTCTGTTTCTGCTGCAGCCGATGGCTGGCGCGTTGCCATTCAAGGGCAACGCGACGGGTTGGGCCTTGCGCGGCTGTTGGAGTTGTGGCCCGAGCGCGGTGTCGCCCAGAAAGCGCGTGAATGGGTGGTGGACAATGTGCGCCAAGCGGCGCTGAGCGACGTTCAATTCGCCCTGCGGTTAGAACCGGAGCAGATCAAGCCAGAGTTGCTCTTGGCCTTCGACTATGACGGGCTGGAAACCCGATTCATCAAGGAGGTGCCACCAATCACCGCCGCCTCAGGCCATGCGTCTTTGTTCGCGGATCGTTTTGTGATCCGTGCCGACCGCGGGCATATCAATGCTGCCCAAGGCGGTCAGATCGACATCAGCGGCACAAGTTTCATCATCCCCGATGTGCGGATCAAACGCGGTCCGGCTCAGGCGCGTATGCACACTAGCAGCACGGTGACGGCCGTTTTGGCGCTGCTGGATGAAAAGCCGTTTCGATTTATGACAAAGGCGGGTCAGCCTGTGACTTTGGCGGATGGCCGCGCAAAGCTGGCCGGACGGCTGGATTTTCTGCTCAAGCCCAAGTTGACGCCGGATGAAGTGGCGTTTGATGTCGGCGGCACGCTACACGATCTGCGAAGCGAAACACTGGTCAAAGGCCGGGTTCTGGCCGCGCCTGAAATGACCGTGCACGCCAATAATCAGGCGGTCCGCGTCGAAGGCGCGGGCCGGATTGGCCGGGTGCCGTTCGAGGCCAGCTGGCAAAGCCCGCTTGGCCCCAATGATGACGCACAAGGCACCAGCACAGTGACGGGCTGGGTCGAGTTTTCGGAACGGTTTTTGGATGAGTTCACGATCGGTTTGCCACCCGGCAGCCTCAGCGGTGCGGGCCGCGCCCAGATCGAGATTGCCTTGCGTCGCGATGCCCCGGCGCAATTCTCCATGCGCTCGGATTTGGAGGGCGTCGGATTGTCGGCCCCGGCACTTGGCTGGGGCTTTGGGCAGCGCGCGCGCGGTAGCCTTGAGGTGACAGGCCAGTTGGGCCAGCCGCCGCGCATTGACTTGTTGGCACTGGATGCTGGGGGTTTGCAGGCGCAAGGCGCGGTGCGATTGAATGAAGACGGCACGCTGGAGCGCGCCAGTTTCGATAGGGTGCGGCTGGATCAGTGGCTTAGCGCGCCTGTCGAACTGGTGGGGCGAGGTGCGGGGCAGATGCCTCGGGTGCAGGTCAGCGGCGGCGTCATCGACCTTCGCAAAAGCCGCTTTGGCCCCGGTGCAAATGCCGGACAAGGCGGCGGCCAAGGCTCGGGTCAGCGCGCCGGGCCGGTCTCGCTGGTGTTGGACCGGTTGCAGATTTCTGACGGGATCGCCTTGACCAACCTGCGCGCTGATTT
>DATFJQ010000032.1:0-5405 GCA_035269125.1 Roseovarius sp. | reverse complement strand
CCAGCGTTTCGGCGAATAACAGCTCGGTATCCAGAAAGATCACGGGCGTATCACGCCGTAGCACCGACACCATGTGCAACAGCACCACGGATTCCGCGCCAAAGCTGGAGACGAGCGCGATCTTGCCCGTCTCTGGCCGCTCAAGCGCATGTTTCAGAACGGAAATAGCCGCATGCTGGCGATACCAGTCATTCAGGCTTTGTACCCGTTCAGGAAGATCATTCAGCGGCATAGGCCGCCTCCTGTTCATAAAGCGCCGTCTTGAACGGGGCCATGCCAAGACGACGGTACGCTTGCAGGAATGTCTCTGCGGGGCTGTCGCGGTGGTGCAGATAGGCCGCGATCAGCCGCTCGATGGCCGGGATGATCTCATCCGCGGCAAAGCCCGGACCGGTGCGCTGACCCAGTTCAGCGGTCTGCGTATGGTCGCCGCCAAGCGTGATCTGGTAGTTTTCCACACCCGCCCGGTCGAGGCCCAGAATCCCGATATGCCCGACATGGTGATGCCCGCAGGCGTTGATGCAGCCCGAAATCTTGATTTTCAGATCGCCGATCTCATGCTCCAGCTTGAGGTCATCAAACCGGGTGGCGATCTGCTGGGCGATCGGGATCGACCGCGCGGTTGCCAAGGCGCAGTAATCCATGCCGGGGCAGGCGATGATATCGGAAATCAGCCCGATATTCGCGGTGGCCAGCCCGTGTTTTTTCAAGATGCCATGCACGGCAGGCAAATCGGATGTGTGAACATGCGGCAGGATCACGTTCTGCTCGTGGCTGATGCGCAATTCGTCATGGCCGTAAAATTCGGCCAGATCGGCCAGCACGCGCATCTGATCCCCCGTGGCGTCGCCGGGTGTGGCGCCCTGCGCCTTTAGGCTGATCTGCACAATGGCATAGCCGGGGGCGCGATGCGCGGCCAGATTTGTGTCGCACCACGACCGAAACACCGGATCGGCGTTATAGGCCGCTTGATATGCGTCTGTGCTGTCGGTCCGAAAAGCCGGGGGCGCAAAGGCCGCCTTGATCTGATCGAACAAGGCCAGATCAATCCCACCAAAGCTGGGCCGAACCAGCGCAAACCGCGCGTCTACCCGTTGGCGGATATCGTCGATCCCGTGTTCGTGGACGGTGATTTTGATGCGGGATTTATACTTGTTGTCGCGCCGCCCGATCTGGTTCCAGACACTGACGACAGATTCCAGATAGGGCAGCAGGTCGTCTTGGGCGATGAACTCGGCCAAGACCTTGCCGATCATCGGCGTGCGGCCCAGACCACCGCCGACAATCACGCGATACCCGTGCTGCCCGTCGCGCTCGACAATTTGCAGGCCGATGTCATGCGCCTTGATCACGGAGCGGTCATTTGGGCTGCCGGTGACGGCGATCTTGAACTTGCGCGGCAGGAATTGAAATTCGGGGTGGTCGGTGGACCATTGACGGTTCAATTCGGCCACCGGGCGCGGATCGGCGATTTCATCGGCGGCGGCGCCGGCGAAATGGTCGGCGGTGACATTGCGAATGGTGTTGCCGCTGGTCTGAATGGCGTGCATGCCGACCTCGGCCAAGGCCTCCAGCATATCGGGCACGTCCCGCAATTTCGGCCAGTTATATTGGATGTTCTGCCGGGTGGTGAAATGGCCATAGCCCTTGTCCCACCGCTCGGCGATATAGGCCAGTTGCCGCATCTTGGCGCTGTCAAGCGTGCCATAGGGAATAGCCACGCGCAGCATATAGGCATGCAGTTGCAGATAGAGCCCATTCATCAGGCGCAGCGGCTTGAATTCATCCTCGGTCAGTGCGCCGCTGATGCGGCGTTCGACCTGTTGGCGAAATTGGCGGTTGCGTTCGGCCACAAAGGCGGCATCGAATTCGGAATAGTCATACATTGGCGGACTCCGCTTTTTTGCCATGGGCATAGTTCGAGGGTCCGGTGCGGCGAAACTCCTCGCGGAAATGGGTGGGTTCGGGGCCATCCGGGCCGGGGGTGACATCGGCCAGATAAACCCCGACCACATGGTCCGGCTGACCTTCGGCCATCAAAAGACGCAGCTTTGCGTCGGCTTCATCGGTGATCACTTCGGCCCGAGACAAATGCCGTGTCCAGCGGTCATCGCTGGTTTGATAGACAACGTCGCCCTCCAGCAGGGCATTGGCGGTCACAACTTTGGGTGTGAAGTCGCGGGGCATGTCAGGCAAGCTCCTGTGTCATAGGGGAAAGCGCGGCCTGTGCGGCACGCGGGACCAAGCCGTAAACCATCAAGGCAGGCCCGGTGATTGCCGCGCGGGACAAATCCCGCGCCAATGTGTCCAATGTGGTTGCAACGCAGCGCTGATCGGGGCGCGAGGCGTTTTCGATCACCGTGACCGGGGTGGCCCGGTCGGCCCCGTGCATGATCAGGCGGCCTTGGATGAAGCGGGCGGACTTCTTGCCCATGTAAATCGCCGCAACCTCGCCGGGGCGGGCCAGTGTTTGCCAATCGTGATCGGCAAAGCCTTTCATGTCATGCCCGGTCAACAAACGGACGGCACTGTTGCGGCCCCGTTGGGTTAGGCTTTGGCCCATGGCCGCAATGCTGGCCGACGCGGCGGTGATGCCGGGCACGATGTGCCAACCGATCCCTGCGTCCTCAAGCGCTGTGATCTCTTCGTCCAGCCGCCCGAATACCGTGGGATCGCCACCTTTGAGCCGAACAACCTGCGCGCCTTGCAAAGCATGAGCGACGATCAACTGGTTGATCTCATCCTGCGCCATGGCGGGGCCAAAGCCCTGTTTGCCCGCGTCAATCACCGTGGCCTCGCGGCGGGCCAATTCCAGAATGTCCGGGGTGACCAACCTGTCATGAATAACCACATCGGCGGCATCAAGGGCTTTGCGCGCCTTGAGCGTCAGCAACTCAGGGTCGCCCGGACCGGCCCCGACAAAGGCAACATGCCCCGGTGACGCAACCGCGTTTTGGTGTTTTTCCAAAAGGGTTTGCAAGGCACCTTTTACGTTGTTTTTGTCGCCGGTGGCGATGGCGTGGGGCCCTGCGTGGAAATAATACTCGGACCAGAAATCACGGCGTGCGCGGCCCATCGGCAAAACATCGGCCATTTTCCGAAACGCTTTGCCGATGCGCGCCAGCGGACCAAGGGTTGAAGGGAGTTTTTCTTCCAACTCAGCCTTGATTGCACGTGCCAGCACCGGCGCGGCCCCTTCGGTGCCGATGGCCACTGTCACAGGATCGCGATCCACGATGGCCGGGGTTATGAACTGGCTGTCTTGCAGGTTGTCAACGATATTCACCAACGCACCATCGGCGCGCGCGATCGCTGCGGTGCGTGCATCCTCGGTCGCGTCTTCGTTGGCGGCATAGAACAGCGCGGCACATAGCGTGTCACCGGGGGACAACGCACGCCTGTGTAGCGTCAAAGCGCCGTTTGCGGCCCAGCTTTCGATCTCGGGCGCCGGGGTTGTGGTGAACACGTTCAACTGTGACTCAGTCTTGAGCAATAGGCGCAGTTTTGCAATCGCCGCATCTGCACCGCCCGCAACCACGATCCGGCGGCCCGCGACTGACATGAAAACTGGAAAATGTTGCATTGGGATTACCCCGGAACTTGATTGACCTTGCTAGGAATATAGGAAATATTCCCAATAAATTGCCATATACCTCGGTCAATAAGGACAAATGTTCTTTGAGTGGCGGATTGGTATGGGGGCGTTCCATAAAAAGGTGTCACTTAAAATGACTGTTCGTATCGACGATCTGGATCGGAAAATTCTTGTGCAGCTGCAGCGTGACGGCGGGCAATCTCTGGACGAAATCGCCAAGATTGTCGGCAGTTCAAAGACCCCGGTCTGGAACAGGATTCGCAAAATGCGCGACGCGGGCATCATCAAGCAGCAGACATTTTTGCTGGATGCCGAGGCGCTTGGATTCGAGGCGTGCTTTTTCGTGCTGATCCGCACTTCGGAACACGACGCGGAATGGCAGGCGAAATTCCTCAAGGCGCTGCTGGATCGCGACGAGGTGCAAGAGGCCCACCGTCTGGCCGGTGATATCGACTATATCCTCAAGGTGCGCGTCGCCAATGCCCGCGCCTATGACACGTTCTATCAGGCGTTGATTTCAGAGGTGAAAGTGCACAATGTCACGGCGCTTTTGTCAATGGAGGAGATCAAATCCACCACCTATCTGCCATTGTGACATTAAGAACTGGCGCTTAGAGCCTGAATAATCGGGGTAAAATCGCTCTCGGATAGGCTTGCGCCACCGACAAGAGCGCCATCCACATTGGCAACCTCAAAGATCTGAATGGCGTTGGTCGGCTTGACAGACCCGCCATACAGCAGGCGAATGCCCTTGGCGGTGTCTTCGCCAAAACGTTCAGCCAGTTTTTGGCGCATGAAGTCATGCACTTCGCCGATCTGCTCAAGGCTGGGCACCTTGCCGGTGCCGATGGCCCACACAGGTTCATAGGCGATCACGGTGTTGTTAGCCTTGGCGCTGTCCGGGGTTGAGCCTTCGAGCTGTTCGGAAATGATATCAAGGGTTTGGCCGGCGTCGCGCTGCGCCAGCGTTTCCCCGATGCAAATGATCGCGGTCAGCCCTGCGGCATGTGCGGCCGCAGACTTGGCGCGCACCAGATCATCGGTTTCCTTGTGATCTTCGCGCCGTTCTGAGTGGCCCAAAATCACCGCAGTCGCCCTGCAATCTGCGATCATGGGGGCAGAGATATCACCGGTATGCGCGCCGGTTTCCTGTGCGTGGCAGTCCTGTGCGCCGATCTCCAATGCGTGGCCTTTGACCATGTCTGCCGCTGCCATAAGCAAGGTCGCGGGGGGGCAGATCAAAACATCAACCGCGGGGCTGGGATGCGCCTGCGTGAGTGCGTCCAGTTCGGCCAATGCGGCGCGTGTTCCGTTCATCTTCCAATTGCCAGCGGCAAGTTTGCGCACCATGACTCTGCAGGTCCTTATTATATCAAATTTTCAAGTGGATACGGGCGAATCTTACATGCCTTCGAACTTGATCGATTCACCGCAACCGCAGGCTTCGGTCACGTTGGGGTTGTTGAAAACAAACCCCGACTCCAGCAAGGATGTTTGATAGTCGATTTGAGTGCCGAACAGGAACATCTGCGCCATGGGGGCGATCAACACGCGGGCGCCATCCTGTTCGACCACTTCGTCATGCGGATCGACTTCGGCGACATATTCCATCGTGTATTCCATACCCGCACAGCCGCCTTTTTTGACGCCGATGCGCAATCCTTGATGACCTTCCTTGCTCATCAATTTCGAAATTTGTGTTGCGGCTGCGGGCGTCATGTTGACGGCCTGCTTTCCGGGAATTCCGAACATCAGCTTTCCCTTCCAATCCTTTGATTAAATTACATGAAGCCCAATTCAAGGCGGGCTT
>DATFJQ010000031.1:0-6336 GCA_035269125.1 Roseovarius sp. | reverse complement strand
CTGCACCGCTTTCCCGATCAATCGGCCTTTGATTTGCAGATGCAACGCGCCGAACTGGCCTATTTGGCGGGCAGTGAGGCCGCGCAAACCGTGTTGGCCGAAAACTATGTTGGCTTGCCCTATTAAGTCACTGTGCGGCTTTGCATTTTCTGCGTTTTATCCCTGATCTGCCGCCGCCCATCTGCTTGACGTCGGGGCGGTGACACGGTCATGTGGTGGACCGAAGCATTAGGGAATTACGCCATATGCCAATGGCCGATCTGGGGGATATTGCCCTGCATTACCGCGAGGATGGCGACCCATCGGGCGCACCGCTGGTCTTTGCCAATGCGCTGGGCACTGATCTAAGCCTTTGGGATGCGGTGCTGCCGCGTCTTCCCGACGGCTTGCGCATCATCCGCTATGACATGCGCGGGCATGGCGCCAGCGATTGCCCGCCTGCACCTTACACGATGGGCGCGCTGGTGCGCGATGCCGAAGCGTTGCTGGATCATCTGAATGTGCGCGATTGCGCCTTTGTGGGCCTGTCCATCGGCGGGATGGTGGCACAGGGGCTAGCCATCAAGCGGCTGGATCAGATGCGCGCACTGGTGCTGTCAAACACCGCCGCCAAGATCGGCCAACCCGCCATGTGGCAAGATCGCATCGCCGCCGTGCGCGCAGGCGGCATGGCCGCGCTGGCCGATGCCACGCTTGAGCGGTGGTTTTCGAAACGCTTTCGCAAAGACGACACGCACATTGCCCCGGTGCGCCAGATGCTGCTGCGCACCCCGCCCGAGGGCTACATGGGCTGTAGCGCCGCGATTGCGGGCACGGATTTCTACACGCCCACCAGCGGGCTGCGCCTGCCGACGCTGGGTGTTGCCGGATCTGACGATGGATCAACCCCGCCCGATCTGGTGCGCGAAACCGTCGATTTGATTCACGGATCGAAATTTCACCTGATCCGGCAGGCGGGCCATCTGCCCTGCATCGATCAACCCGAGGCCTTTGCGCAGGCGCTTGGCGATTTTCTGAAGGAGACAGGCCATGTCTGAATTTCTGTTGATCCACGGGTCATGCCATGGCGCATGGTGTTGGCGTGATCTGATCCCGGCGTTGCAAGGCTTGGGCCATACCGCGCGGGCGATTGACCTGCCGGGGCATGGCGACACCCCCTGCCCGATTGGCGACATCACGCTTGACGCCTATGCCAACGCGATTTTGCAGGCCATCGACACACCCGCCATCGTCGTGGGCCACTCCATGGCAGGCTTCCCGATTTCCGCCGCCGCCGAGAAAGCCCCTGAGAAAATCGCCCGGCTGGTGTATCTGTGCGCCTATGCGCCGCGCAACGGTGTGTCCCTGACGGAAATGCGGCAAGAGGCCCCGCGCCAGCCCCTTCTGGCCGCCATCGACAAAACCCCCGACGGGCTGGGCTTTACCTTTCGCGACGATAAACTGGCCGAAGCGCTGTATCACGACTGCCCCGACGGCACCGTCGCCTATGCCCGTGACCGCCTGTGCGTGCAGGCGATCAAGCCGCAGGCCACGCCGATCAGCTTGGGTAAAAACTATGCCAGCGTGCCGAAGTCCTATATCCGCTGTGCCGACGATCGGGCGATTCCTCCCGAATATCAACGCAGCATGACCGAAGGTTGGCCACCCGAGGACGTAACAGAAATGCCCACCAGCCATTCACCGTTTTTTTCAGCCCCCAACGATCTGGCCCGGCGTCTTGACCGTATCGCGCTCGACTTGACCTAAGGTCATCTCGGACCGCTGGCGAATAATCGCGCTTGCACGCGCGGGTCACAAGCGTAACCCTGTCGATAAATACAAAGCCAAGGGAGGCACCATGCAAACCATCAAGGCGGCCGTGTGCCACGCGTTCGGTCAACCGCTGATCATCGAGGATGTTCACCTGCGCGCCCCGCAGATGGGCGAGGTCGAGGTGACGCTGGACGCTGTGGCGATCTGCCATTCGGATATTTCCTATGCCGATGGCGCTTGGGGCGGCAGCCTACCGGCGGTCTATGGCCACGAGGCCGCAGGCCGGATCTCCGGCCTTGGTGCGGGCGTCACCGGCCTGAGCGAAGGCGACCCGGTGATCGTCACCCTGATCCGCGCCTGCGGGGCCTGCCCCAGTTGCGGCGCGGGCCGTCCTACAGGGTGCGAAACACCCTATGACGGCGATCACGGCCCGCTGACAACCCTTGATGGCGGCACATTGCATCAGGCCATGGCCTGCGGTGCTTTTGCCGAAAAGGTCGTGGTCGATCACAGCCAAGTGGTGAAAATCCCCGGCGACATGGCGATGGACGCCGCCAGCCTGCTGGCCTGCGGCGTAATCACCGGCGTTGGTGCCGTGGTCAACGCGGCGGGCCTGCGCGCCGGACAGGATGTTGTGGTCATCGGCGCGGGCGGCGTCGGCCTCAATGCCATTCAGGGCGCACGCATCGCGGGCGCGCGCCGGATCGTGGCGGTCGACATGAGCGCCGAAAAACTGGCCGATGCCCAAAGCTTCGGCGCGACCGATGGCGTCCTGGCCTCCGAGCCTGACCCATGGACCGCCGCCAAACAGGCCATGGGCCGTGGCGCCGACGCGGTGCTGGTCACCGTCGGCGCGGCACAGGTCTATGATCAGGCCGCCAACTATCTGGCCGGGGGCGGCAAAGTGATCATGGTCGGCATGCCTGCCACAGGTGCCCAATCCACCTACGAGGCTGGCAATTTCGCAGCCTCAGGTCAGGCCATGATCGGCTCGAAAATGGGCGATGTGGTGATCCGGCGCGATATCCCATGGATGATCGACCTCTATCACCAAGGCCGCCTGAAACTCGACGAGTTGATCTCCAAGCGCTGGTCGCTCGACCAGATCAACGCGGCCATCGCCGACACCAAATCCGGCACCGCCCGCCGTAACGTCATCGTCTTCAAATAATGCCGTGCAAATCCCTTCTTTTGTTCAAAAATATCCCGGGGGGTCTGGGGGGCAGCGCCCCCCAGCCGGTCGGAGCGCCAAAGGCGATCCGAAACCAAGACACTCAGGAGGCCCGTCAATGAAACTGCAAGACCTCGACATCATCATCACGGCCCCACCGGCGCCGGGATGGGGCGGGCGCTACTGGATTCTCGTCAAGCTGACCACCGACACCGGGATCACCGGCTGGGGCGAATGTTACGCCGCCACCGTCGGGCCTGCGGCCATGCGCGCGGTGATCGAGGATGTGTTCAGCCGCCACATGCAGGGCGAAAACCCCGAAAACATCGAATTGATGTTCCGCCGGGCCTACTCCGCGGGGTTCACACAGCGCCCTGACCTGACGGTGATCGGCGCGTTTTCCGGGCTTGAAATCGCCTGTTGGGATATCTTGGGCAAGGCGCGCGAGCGCCCGGTCTGGGCGCTGTTGGGCGGGCGCATGAATGACCGCGTGCGCGCCTATACCTACCTCTACCCCCTGCCCCATCACGACAGTGATTTCTGGACATCGGCGGATCAGGCGGCGCAGTCAGCCGCCGATTGCGTGGCGCGGGGCTACACGGCGGTCAAGGTCGATCCGGCAGGCCCCTACACCATGCGCGGCGGGCATATGCCCGCCATGTCCGATATCAGCCAATCGGTGGCGTTTTGCGCGGCCATCCGCGACGCTGTGGGCGACCGCGCCGATATACTGTTCGGCACCCATGGGCAATTCACCACCGCCGGTGCGATCCGGCTGGGCCGGGCCATCGCACCCTATGATCCGCTTTGGTATGAAGAGCCGGTTCCGCCGGACAACCCCGATCAAATGGCGCAGGTCGCCCGCGCCGTGGGCATTCCGGTGGCCACTGGCGAGCGGCTGTGCACCAAGGCCGAATTCGCCCCGGTGTTGCGGCAGGGTGCGGCCAGTATCCTGCAACCCGCGCTTGGCCGTGCGGGCGGCATCTGGGAGGTCAAGAAAATCGCCGCCATGGCCGAGGTCTATAATGCCCAGATGGCCCCGCACCTCTATGCCGGGCCGGTGGAATGGGCGGCCAACATCCATCTTGCCACCTCGATCCCCAACCTGCTGATGGCCGAAACCATCGAAACCCCGTTCCATGATGCCTTGATAAAAGGCACAATCCGGGTCGAAAACGGTTTTGTGACCCCGCCCGAGGCCCCCGGACTGGGGATCGAGGTTGACGAAGCCCTTGCCCGGGCCCACCCTTACACTGGCACCGGGCTACATCTGGAAATGCAGGACGCCCCGTGTGACTATGTCAATGGCAATGCCTTCGAAGGTGGCGCGCCAAGCGAAGGGTGGTAGTCTCGCCTTTTTCGTAAACGCGTGCTATTTCGGTGGTAACGGAAGACAGGACACGCCCAAGTGACAACGCAAGATCAGATCGCCAGCCCGACCGACATGGAACAAAGCGCCAAGGATGCGACGGCGTTTCTCAAGACGATGGCCCATGAAGGGCGGCTGATGACGCTGTGCTATCTGGGATCGGGCGAAAAATCGGTCGGCGAGTTGGAAGAGCTGTTGCAGATGCGGCAAGCTGCTGTCAGCCAAATTTTGGCGCGCCTGCGCGAAGAAGGCCGCGTGACCACCCGCCGCGAGGGCAAGACGATTTATTACCGTCTGGCCGATGACAAAACCCGCGAGTTGATCGACCTGCTGTATCGTCAATTCTGCGGCTGATCTTCGGCGCGTCTAGGGCAAACTGCCCAGCCACATCCAAACCGACAGGATCGACACCGCCGTCGCGATCAGCACCGCCGAGGCCGCCACCCGGCGCGCACAACCATACATATTGGCGAAGATATAGGTGTTGATCCCCGGCGCCATCGCCGCTGTCAGCGTGGCCGAGCGCAGCGCATCCGTCGGCAGCGACAGCGCCGCGCCCAAGCCCCGCGTGATCAGCGGATGCACCAGCAGCGCGACCAGACAGACATAAAGCACAATGCGCAAATCCCCCTCGGGGCGGTAGCGCACCAACACGCCGCCCAGCCCGAACAGGGCCGCGGGCAGTGCCGCGCGCACCATCATGTCCAACCCGTCATTCAACGGCCCCGGCAGCGGGATATTCAGCAGGTTCACGGCAAACCCCGCCGCGATGCCAAGGATCAGCGCGTTGGAAAACATCGCCCGCAGAACCTTGGCCACCAGCGCTGGCCCGGCAGATCCACGCGCGCGGGCGATTTCCATTACAGAAATGCCAATGCCGTAGCAAAACGGCGAATGCACGGCGATGATGGCGTAATTGGCCTGTAGCGCGTCCATCCCATAAGCGCGCTCAGTAATCGGCAAGCCCAACAGGACCGAATTGGAAAACAAACAGCAAAAGCCGATGGCGACGGATTCTTCCCATGCGCGCCGAAAAATCAGCCGCGCGCCGAACAGCCCGAACAGGAACCCCGCCAAGGCGCCTGTATAGAAACTGACCAGCAACCGCCAATCGAAATGCTGCCCCAAATCCAGCCGGGCAATGGCGGTGAACAGCAGACAGGGAATGGCGAAATGTTGGGTGAATTTCATCAGCCCATCGACGCCTGCCTCGGAAAACCAGCCCCGCCAGACCGCCAGATAGCCAAAGCCGATCACCACAAAGACCGGCAGGATCACATCCAACAGCGCCTGCATCGCGGATCAGACCGGGTAGGTCAGCGTCATCCCGTCATAGGCCGGGGTGATGTGATCGGGCGTTTCATCGGCCACGGTTTGATAATCCAAATCAATATGCATGTTGGTCAGCACCGCGCGGCGCGGCGCAACACGCGCGATCCAATCCAGCGTTTGCGACAGGTGCGAATGCGTGGGATGCGGGGTGCGGCGCAGCGCATCGACAATCCAGCACTCCAGCCCATCCAGCACCGGCCAGACATCATCGGGGATTTCCGCGACATCAGGCAGATAGGCGACATCACCAACCCGAAAGCCCAAGGCCTCGATCGAGCCGTGATTGACCTCGAACGGGGTTAGGGTGATCGGCCCGCCTGCGCCATCAATAACCACGTCGCCCTCGATCGTGTGCATATCAAGGATCGGCGGATATGGGCTGTCGTCGGGCTGCATGAAAGCATAGCCAAAGCGCGCGTAAAGCGCGTTTTGCGTATCGCCATCCGCCCAGACCGGCAGGCGTTGTTTCATGTTGAAAACGATCATGCGCAAATCGTCGATGCCATGCACGTGATCGGCGTGACTGTGGGTATAGACAACCGCATCCAATTCGCCGATCCCGGCATCCAGCAGCTGCCCGCGCAAGTCGGGCGATGTGTCGATCAGCACCCGTGTTGTGCCCTCTGGGCCGTCTTGTTCCACCAGCATCGAGCAGCGCCGGCGCATGTTGCGCGGGTTGGTCGGGTCACACTCGCCCCAATGCCCGCCAAGA